>JALSPV010000135.1 GCA_026985775.1 Candidatus Aenigmatarchaeota archaeon | reverse complement strand
ATCTCCTCTCCAAAATATAGTAACCGATTAGATTTACGGGAAAGGGAGTTTCATAGAACCAGAACTCTCTGGCAAGCTGATGTATTAAAGCTACAATTTTAGCTTCATCAACGAATTTAGGTGTTAGAAAAGGTCTGGTGTTTATTTCATCAATTACCACATCAAATTTATTGCCGTTTTTCTTGTAGAACTCCTTCGCCTTTTGATATACTGTAAATTTTCCACCGTCTCTGATAACCCTAACTCCGTTGATAATCTCTTCCTCTTTGCAACCTCTAAATTTAGATGTAAACAGAGTAATAGAATATCCTCTTTCGGCTAGCCTTCTGGCAATTTCATGTGTATAAATCTCAGCTCCTCCAGCCTCGGGATTCTTTATATCTCTCCAGTTAAACCATAGAACGTTCATGCTACCACACCTTATCAATCGTAATACCTCTTTATATGCATTCTGTAAGCTATAGCCAATGTATCTACAAACATTCTCCAGATTTCTTTCCAGTTGATATTACTGCTGTGCTTGAAGTCCAATTCAACTGGAGCTTCAACTATTTTGTATCCTTTCCTAACTGCATTTGCCAACACTTCGACGTCGAACGCATATCTCTTAACTAAGATCCTTGGCATAACGTCTCTAAGCACCTTTCTCTTAAACAGCTTTAAGCCAACTTGCGTATCTTTAACGTTTAGATTAAACAACATCTTCACCATGAAGAAGTAAGAGTCGCTTAAAATCTTTCTCTTGAGAGGATAGTTAACTTTAGATTTAGTATGTCTCTTCGAACCAACAACGACATCCGCTTTCTCTTTCTCCATTATTTTAATGAACTTTTTTATCTCTCTTGGATGTAAATCCAAATCGGCATCCATAAAAACTATTAAATCCCCTCTTGAATGTTCAAAGCCGTATTTTAAGGCAAAGCCCTTACCCATATTTTTTCCATAAGATATTGCTCTTATCCTTCCGTCGTTTTTCGCAAATTCTTTTGCTATTGTAAATGTTAAGTCTTTACTGCCATCATCTACTACTATTATCTCCCAGTTATCTGTAATCTTATCTAAAACTTTTACAGTCTCATTTATTACATCTCCAATCTTATCTTCCTCATTGTACGCTGGAAGAATAACCGAAATCTTCATTAAGATTCTTAATAAAAAATTTATTTATTATGTTTGTGATAGACAAAAAATCTGTGATAATTTTAAGTTTTGCAATATTATTTCCTCTTCTTCTATGTTTTTTCCTTTCGAAAGGCGGGATGATTATAGAAAAAACAGTAGAAAATAAGGCGCAAGAAAAAATTGAAAAGATAAAAACATCGTTGGAGCAGAATCTTACAAACACTTCTAGTAACATTTCCAGCATTAATATCCATTTCTGAAATAATTTCTACAAATATATCAGAATTACTTACACCATAACCACTTCAGTGTCGTAATTAAACAGCGAATGAACAACCTGCTTTATTAACTCTTCATCTATTTTTTTGGTGCTTTTAGAAGAAACCACGATTTTTAATACTTTGTTCCCATCTCTTTTATAAACTATGCTTATTGTCTCTACGTTTGCAGGGAAGAGTAGATTATTGATAAAGGTCTTCATATCTTCGCTGTATTCGACAACTTTCACCTGTTTTCCAAGCTCTTTTGAAAGCGCTCTGACTATAGAGCCGTTTTTTCCTATTATCTTAGAGACGTCTCCTTTTCTGGCAAGGATAATTACATAGTTCTCACTACCAACAACCTTTATGATTTCTGCACTTTTCAAAACCTTGAATTTCTCTTTCAATTTTTCGAGAATACGGGCTACCTCAATATCGAGAGCCGAGATTATACCATTCTTTACCTTTTCTTCGCAAGCAGGACAGAGAACATCAGATTTCAGACATATCTCGCAAATTTCTCTGTGAATGGACGGCATGCATTCGAGTATTATACCCAAACTTTATAAATTTATAAGGGGTTATCAGAGTTAAAATCTTATGAAGCTGGAGCTTTGGTTGAGAACAGCGCTTTTGTTGGCTTTCCTTACGGTAATTTTTGTAGGTATAGGATATATACTTGCAGGTATTTGGGGTGCGGTTTTTGCTCTTTTCATAGCATTTATTCTCGACTTCGTAAGCTTCTGGTATAGTGATAAAATAGTTTTGTCTATGTATGGCGCAAAGCCATGTGAAGATAGTGAGGTTAATGCTATGGTCGAAAAACTTGCTTTGAAAGCTGGAATTCCAAAACCGCGTGTTTACGTTTGCGAGTTAGAAATTCCAAACGCCTTTGCCACAGGAAGGTCACCAAAACACGCGGCAATTTGTGTTACACAAGGTTTGTTAAGGCTCTTGAACAAAGAAGAAATAGAGGGTGTTCTCTCCCACGAAATAGCGCATATAAAAAACAGAGATGTGCTCATTTCTACGATCGCAGCAGTAATAGCGGGCGCTATTTCTTTTCTCGCTCAGTTTGGATGGTATGCTCTCTATGGTGATGAAAACGAAAGAAGTTTGTTGTTAATACCCCTGCTTATTTTTGCTCCTCTTGCCGCTTTTCTTGTGCAGCTGGCCATTTCAAGAGGAAGAGAATTTCTTGCAGATTATACAGGAGCTTTAATTTCTGGAAAACCGCTTGCGCTGGCAAGTGCGCTTAGAAAAATCTCTTCGTTTGCACATACTTCAGAAATGGAAAGAGTGAATCCCGGGACTGCACATATGTTCATAGTAAACCCTTTCTCTACATCTTCATTCGAAAATTTATTTTCCAAACATCCTCCTGTTGAAGAAAGAATAAGACGCTTAGAAGAATTGTCCCGAAAAAATTGAGTATTTCAATTTTTAAAAGTTAATTTTTTATGTAATATATAAAAATAAACTTCTTGTAATTCGGTCATATATTCAGCAACGGGCCGGTGGTCTAGGGGTATGACGTCCCCCTGACGCGGGGAAGGTCGGCGGTTCGAATCCGCCCCGGCCCACCATCAATGAAAAAAGCTTTAGAAAAATCTTTTGAACTTTTTATGAAGATTTTCAACCCTTTTTCTCGTAACATAATCATGTCCTCTTAATCCACCACCAAAGGATTTCGGGATATGCAAAAGCTCGTGAATTATGACCTTTTCCTTTTCTTCATTGCTAAGTTTATCGAACTTCTCTGCAATAACCTCTATAACGTAATGTGCCTTAATTCCAAGTGCATGCTGCCATATTCTTGCAAGTCCATAACATCGAGCTACTGCTCTGCTTTTGCTCCCGTAAGAACGAATAAACTTTATTCTTGAAAAATCCAAATGAGTCATGGAAAGCTTTTTTGCTATTTTCTTTGCAAGTTCCTCGACATCGTTTGCAAATTCATAGCGCACCTTCATGGACATCACAAAAACGAAAGCGAACCCTTTACCAAGAGATAAGCAAAGATCGCTATAGCAATTGCGGAAGAGCAAAAGAAAATAAGAAAAATGCCAGAAATTAAATCCATCCAATTAAGAATGCACGTTGGTGCAAGAAAAAGAAAAACCAATGCTTTTGCAAGTAAATAATAGCCTGCTACAGCAGGTATCCCGAGAATTACGAGAAATCCGGCGGTTATATCAAGAGCACCCAACAATTTTAGCATGTCCTCTTTCTAAGAGCAAATCTTTAAAAATGTTTTTTGATAAATAGCCAAGCATGGTAGTGAGGAGAAGAAAAAAAGTAAGGAAAATGCGAGGAAGCAAAACACATGGTTACGGTGCGAAGAAAAAGCACCGTGGAAAGGGTAGTAAAGGCGGAAAAGGGCTTGCTGGAAGTAAAGATCATAAAAGACAAATGGTTCTTCAAATGGATCCAGAACATTTTGGCAAGCGTGGTTTCAAGCCTGGTTTTTATCCACATAGAAAAAGGGAAAGAGAAAGAGAAAAGGTAATTACATTAAGAGAGCTTGATAAACTTTCGGAAAAACTGGGTAAAACAGAGTTAAACCTGCTAGACCTTGGATTCAAGAAAGTCATAGCAGGTGGAAGTGTTACAAAGCCTCTTTCAATAAAAGCCGCTTCCATAAGTGAAAGAGCAAAAGAAAAAATAGAAGCCATTGGTGGAAAGGTGGAATTGCTTTCTGAATAAACCTTTAAATACAACTTTTTTACAAACATTTTCATGGAAGAAGTTGAGATAATTTCCAGAGAAGATAGAGACGATGAAGAAACATATGAAGTAGTCCCAATTACTCCATTGAGAAGACTGGAAGAAAGACTAAAAAGACTTGAAATGAGCACAGTTGTTCCGCAACTTCAAACGTTAATTACACAGATTATTGAGCTGATAAAAACCAATCAAAGATTAGTAGATGATGTCATGCATGCAAATTCTCAGCTTAGAAACGAACTTGAAAGAATAGCTACGAAAATAGATAAGCTAACCTCTTCTCTCTCAGATCTTCTTGAAATGATAAAAGCAGCTTCTCAGGAAGAACTTGAAGCTTTGCATGCAAAAATAGAAATACCCGAAATCAAGGTGCTTGTTGAAATGCAAAAAGAGTTGATAGAAAATAACAAACGCGTTGTTGAGCTCTTAGAAAGACTTGATAAAAAAATAAGGGTAGGTACACCTATTTCACAGATCCTCGCTCATTATCCCCAACTCAAACTTAGAAAATATCCAGGGGTGAAGACACAATGAGAAACAAAGGAATTTCGCCTTTATTGGCTGCGATAATACTGGTAGCACTGACGCTGGGACTTGCACTTATGATAGCAGGAAGCATTTCATCGATGTTTCAGCGAACAACAGCTGCAACGAGCAAGACTGCAACAGCAACTGGAGGTACGTTAAAAGTACACCTTGATTCAATATACTGCAACACTACAACAGGAGACTTCGAAATGTTGGTAGAGCTTACGGGAATAAAATCGGCACAAGGAGTGAGTGTGGCAATTAAAGATAGTGATGGAAAGCTCCATGTCGCAAACACAACAGCTACTTTAAGTAGCGGATTAAACAAAGTTACAGTAAATTTCGGACCGAACGTAACTGCACCGGGAGATCTTGAATATCTGGCTGTATCAACAATGAACCCAACAATAATAATCCAGTACAGCAAAGAAGACTTCGGATTTATAGGAGCATGCGAGTAATGAACAATTATTTTCCTTTAATATCTGCAACATCCCCTATTGTTAGCTTTGCTTTTTCTTTCTTTTCTTCTTTTTTCTCCAAAAAACTTTCTGTTTTTTCTCTAAGCGAAACTTTAAAGAATTTCTCAAGCTTTTCCACAATTTTCATTGGCGGAACCCAGCCTTCTTCTATTCTTTTAATGATCGAAACACTCTCCTTAACAGCTTTTGCGAGTTCTTCCTGAGAAAATTTTTTCTCCTCTCTAAGTTTTTTCACAACCTCACCAAGATTCTCAATGGGTGTTTCATCTTCGAAGAAAGAGAGTGCCGGAAAAGGAGCAGGTTTTGAAGGTTTAGCAAGTAATTTTGGTGTACGAACCTTTTTTCCGAATTTGGCACATTTTTCGCAGACTTCTAAAACCACTCCTTCTATTTCAGCTTTTGTTACAGCTTCTCTTTTTCCGCAAACTTCGCATTCTTTCAAGGAAATTACCTCCGAGTCTTTAGTTTTAAGCTAAGATACAAAGGAATTTAAAAATTTTTATTTCACAAACCGAAAATTTTATTTATGGCATACAAATACTATGAGCTGAAAGATCTTGAGGAGAAAGCACCAAAGCTTTTTGGCGTTCCAACAGGTACCAAGCTTGATGAAATGTTCTACAAAATAGAGGAGGAAGACGGAAAATACATCAAGAAACCTCTAGGAGGAGTTCCGCATCTATCTGTACTTAACGTTACAGGAATCCCAGACACAGGGAAAAGTTTGCTTGCAGAACAGTTTGCCGTAACTCAGGCAGGGCTAGGATACAAGGTGCTTTTCGTTACAGTAGAGAGTCCTGCAAACTTCCTTTACACAGCACTAAAACAAAAGGCAGATGCACTTGGTGTAGATTTTTCGGAAGTTGAGAAAAATGTTGTTGTGATTGATGCTTCTGAAAGCGATGAGCTGAGGGAAAACGTTAAGGCACTCATAGATACAATGGCATACGCGATAAGAGAAAAAAGATGCACAAACACAA
>JALSPV010000134.1 GCA_026985775.1 Candidatus Aenigmatarchaeota archaeon | reverse complement strand
GAAGAAGGCCTCGGAATAGTCCATCTTGAAGCAATGGCAGCAGGATGTGCAATAGTTTCTACAATACCCTTTGATTACGCTGGTTTCCTTGTTGAAAAAAGAAATCCGAAAGCGATTGCAGAAAAATTAAAACTTCTTTTTTCGAATAAAAAACTTGTCGAAAAGCTTGGAAAGGAAAATAGAAAAAGAGCTGAAAGGTATAAATGGGAAAACATCCTTAAGGTTTACGAAGAACTTGAAAGGGGAAGAGGTGAAGGAAAATGATAGCGGCTGTGCTTGCGGGGGGGCAGGGAAAGAGGCTAAGACCTTTAACAAACCACGTACCAAAACCGCTTATTGAAATAGCAGAAAACACAACAATTCTCGATAGACTGCTAATGCAGATAAAGGCAGCCGAAATAGACAAGGTTTATCTTCTCGTTGGGTATCTTCACGAGAAAATTCAGCAACGCTATGGAAATTTCTGGAACGGAATGGAAATCGAATACCTTGTGGAAAAAGAGCCTTTAGGAACAGGGGGCGCCGTGAGAAATTTGATAGAAAGCTTGGAAAAGAAAGAAGAAATACTTTTGATGAATGGGGATATAGTAACAGATATTTCTTTCAGTGAAATAATAAACTTTCACAAAAGCGGGTTAACAATGCTCGCAGTCCCACTGGTTTCCCCTTTCGGTATTCTTGAAATTGAAGGAGAAAAAATCAAGAGATTTGTTGAGAAACCAAAGCTAAACCACTGGATAAATGGTGGTGTTTACGTAATTTCACCAGATGTGTTTGAATACTTCCTAGAAGTGGAGAAAGGTGATATGGAAAAGCTTGTTTTCCCGAAGCTTGCTGAAAATAATCTCATTTACGCGCATAAATGCGAAAATTGCTTCTGGAAATCTATCGATTCCTTGAAAGATCTAGAAGAAGTTAAAACGACTTTAAGCAAAAAGATAAAATTTTAAAGAGGAAAAAAGAATAAAACACTTTTTTATTTCACATGGATATCAACGACTTCTCCAGATTGTATTATAGATTTTATTACTTCAGATTTATCTGTAAAAACACTTACCTTTCCGTCTGGATGCCTCTTTACTACTATTTCTACTCTCTTTTCCACGATATTTGAAAAAATACTTCCCTTTGCTGTTTCTATTTTTTCGTATCCTTCGAGATCCAGAGTAGGTTCATTTCTTAACACAATTTCTACAATCATAAAGCAACTTGCATTTCATCGCTTATAAAGTTTTGGTTTGGGGAAAACATTTATTTACTTTTTAATTAGTAAGTATAAACTGGTATGACGAATCTATCAAACGAGAGGTTAGGTCTTACAACAGAAGAAGCTTTACAGCGTCTTAAGAAATACGGATATAATGAAATAAGGGAAGAAAAAAAACATCCGATTCTTAAGTTTCTTTCTTATTTTTGGGGTCCTCTTCCGTGGATGATCGAAGCAGCAGCAATTCTCTCAGCAATTCTAGAACACTGGGTTGATTTTACTCTAATCGTTATACTTCTTTTTGTAAACGCAGTAATAGGCTTCGTAGAAGAATACAAGGCAGAAAATGTTATCGAGCTTTTGAAGAAAAAAATGGCTTTGAGGGCAAGAGTTCTTAGAGATGGAAAGTGGAAAATTATAGACGCGAGGGAGCTTGTGCCAGGTGATGTGATAAGGCTGAGAATAGGTGACATAGTTCCGGCAGACGCCGAGATTATAAGCGGAAAATACGCAATGATTGATGAATCCATGCTTACTGGAGAATCCCAGCCCGTGGAAAAAAAGGTGGGTGATAAAATTTACTCTGGGTCTGTGGTAAAGAGAGGAGAGGTCGATGCAATAGTAACTGCTACAGGAAAATCTACTTATTTTGGAAAAACTGTGGAGATGGTAAAGAGCGTAAAGGAAAAAACGGGTGTACAGACGCTTGTGATAAAAATAGGAGATTATCTAATCGCTGTGGCACTTGCTCTGATTTTCGTTATTTTGATCGATTCTTTCTTTTCTGGTCAGCATCTCATGGAGGCACTGAGGTTTTCTCTTGTTTTGTTAGTTTCCTCGATACCTGTAGCAATGCCGGCCGTGCTTTCCATAATAATGGCAAAGGGTGCGCTTCAATTGGCGAGAAAAAACATTCTTGTAACGAAACTAGCTTCTATAGAAGAACTCTCTACCGTAGATGTGCTGTGCTGTGATAAAACAGGAACTTTGACAAAAAACAAACTTACAGTTGGAGAAGTGTATACTTGTGATGATTTTTCTGAAAAAGAAGTGTTGCTTTTCGCAGCTCTTGCTTCGAGAAAAGAAGATAATGATCCTATAGATCTCGCTATTTTCGAGAAAGCGGAAAAATTTGGTATAGATACGAGCAAATACGCGGTTAAAGAATTTACACCTTTCGACCCCGTTATAAAAAGAACAGAAGCAATTGTAGAAGTAAATAGCGAGAGGTTTAAAGTGGTAAAGGGAGCACCCCAAGTTATAATGGAGTTGTGTAAGTTGAGTGAAGACGAACAAAGGGAAATTGAAAAGAAGATAGAGGATTTTGCTAAGAAAGGTTACAGAGCTCTTGCTGTTGCTATAGAGAAAAATGGAAAGTGGAAATTTGTGGGATTGATTTCTCTCTACGATCCTCCAAGAGAAGACTCTGCTGAGTTGGTGCAGAAGATAAAATCCCTTGGAATAAGGATTAAAATGATTACTGGCGATCACGTGGAGATAGCTAAAACAATAGCAAAAACCCTCGGAATAGGAGAAGTTATTTATTCGATGAAAGAGCTTCTAAAACTGAGGAAAAAAGAAGAGTTTTCTGAGTTAGTAGAAAAAGCGGATGGATTTTCAGAGGTATTTCCGGAGCACAAGTTCAAAATAGTAGAATGTCTGCAAAGACATGATCATAAGGTTGCGATGACAGGAGATGGCGTAAACGATGTTCCAGCGCTCAAAAAAGCAAATGTGGGAATAGCCGTTTACGGAGCCACTGATGCTGCAAGGGCAGCCGCAGATCTTGTGTTGCTGAAACCGGGTCTTTCTGTAATTTACGATGCAATCAAAGAGGCAAGAAGGATTTTCCAGAGAATGAAAGGATATGTAATTTACAGAATAACTGAAACGATAAGAATACTGTTCTTTATGACATTATCAATATTAATTTTTCACTTTTACCCAATTTCTGTACTGATGTTAATTCTTTTAATACTCCTTAACGACATTCCTATCCTTTCAATAGCCTACGATAATGTAGTAGAGCAGAAAACACCAGCAGAGTTTAAATTAAAAAAGGTTTTAATACTTTCCACAGCACTTGGACTTACTGGGTTGACGGGAACATTTTTAATTTATTATTATGCTGTAACTTCTTTGAAGTTAACTCTTGCAGAAATTCAAACCTTAGTCTTTTTGAAATTGGTTCTTGCAGGTCATTCTACACTTTTCATTACACGAAATAGAGACAGATTCTGGAAGAAGCCATATCCATCAAAATATGTATTAATTGCTGTTTTGAGTACAGATATAATAGCAATAATCTTATCTCTTTTAGGAATTCTTATAACTCCTCTGTCATCACTATTAGTGGCAATTATTATAGGATATGTAATACTCTGGATGTTTATAGATGATTTTGTGAAGGTATTCATTATAAGAAAAATAGGGGTGTATAACTAAAACATAAATATTCTTTTATGTCTTCTTCGTTAAATTTACTTCTTTCTACCAGCTAAATAACGAATGGTTTCATAAGGAATTTTAAATCCTGCCGCTCCTGCTAATTGATTATAGCAGGGATTTCGAAGATGGCGTGTGAAGGTTAGAGCTAAAATAGAAAACAAAATTTTGTAAAAATTACAAATGGTGCCCCCGCTGGGAAATTCAGAACTTTTACAAAACCATTTGAACCCAGGTCTGCGGCTTTCTTCTCATCGCAGGGCTCGAACCTTTCGAATGATCGAAAGGCCGCCATCCTTGACCGGGCTAGACGACGGGGGCTTTGCAAGAATTAAGTAAGTGATAAAATTTAAACCTTATAAAATTTTTCGAAAATCTACTTGGTAAATGCTTGAGATATTATAAAAATAAAAACTCCTGTAAGAAAAAGGAATTCTCCGAAAAAAGAAAGTGAAATAACATATTTAAAAAAACTTCCGAAAATTATACCAGCTGTTATGAGAAGAGCAGAAATAACTATTAGCCAAAATGAAATTTTCTCCAGTTCCTCTTTTTTTGTCTCAATCTTTTCTGACATATCTCCCACGTTTTTCTATTTTTTCAAGCTGATTTAAAACTTTTTTTGCTTCATCAAAATTTTTTTCATAATTATTTAAAAACTCTGTCCAGCAGACTTCAGCTATACTGCTGTGCGTTGCAAGCAAAGACTCTTTAAGTACAGCCAAATCAGTTGCCATGTCTTCGTATCTTTTTGAGAAAAAACCTAAACCAAAATCTATAAACCAGAGCTTTCCTTCTTTGACAAGAATGTTAGAAGTTGTCAAATCACCGTGAATTATTCCGCATGTATGCAATTTTGCAACGAGTCTTCCGAGCTCACGAAAGAGCTCTTTAGCTTCTTGTTGCGAACAGGTAAAAAGAAAATCTCTGAGTTTTTCTCCTTCTATGTATTCCATAACAATTTCAAAATCCCGAACTTCGAGAACACGAGGCACGGGAATACCGAACCTTCTCGCTTCAATAAGAAGATTTGCTTCTCTCTTCGTTCTTGTTTTCCTGATCTTTTCATCCAACTCTTTTATCCTGTACTTTTTCTCTACCCTTTCCTTAATTACCTTTTCTCCGTCTTTCCATACCTTTGCTTCTGCGCACAGCGAAAGAAGATGCATAGTAATTTAAGAATGTAAAAAAGAAAATAAATTTCAGTATGCCAATAGAAAAACCTCTTTACGATTTAAGCCAAATTAAAAGCACACCGGATAGTAAGATACTAGATTGGATACATTGCTGGGTTCCCGAAGTCAAAGGTCTTGGTACTTTTACTACTCTTGACTTTACAGGATCAGTAGGAAGTGGGACAGGACTTCTGTATTCTCTTGTTTTCTGGCTTCCTAAGCAAGACTGGGCATTGAGAAAAGTAGATGAATGGATAGAAGTATCTCCTGTTCATGCGCAATATTTCCAGCTCACTCAGGCACAGAAACAGAACCTTGAAGAAAAAATAAGAATAGGCTTAAGCACAGCAGCTCAAATTGTTGGAGAATACGAAATGCTTCTTCACGATCTGAGAAAATACAGAGGGATTGTAGATGCGCTCGAAAAGGGAGATGAACACAGGTTAAGGGCTATTTTTATAGATCAGGTTGATGTGCATACAGGAGAAGGTGTTTCGCTCCGCTCAATAGTTGCAAGATGGCCGACGATAATTTACGATTTTATGAAGCTAAGGGATGAAGAAGATCCCGATGAGATAGCAGAAAAGCTTCAGATTTCTAAGGCAGAGGCTGTAATTCTTGCAACAAAAAATAAGCTCTACAAAAAATGGAGAGATGTTTTCGGGAAAGAAGTGAAAGAAAGGTATGAGCGATTAAAAGCCCTTTTGAGATCGCGGAAAAAATTGGTGGAAGAGTATAAAAAATGGTTAAAGCCTTATATTGCACAGTATAAGATGCTCAAAATCGGTTCAGAAGCAGGGCGTATTTCTGTACCAGCTTTTTCTTCATGGGAACATGCCTATCAGGCAACTTTTTTGAATTGCTTGACATTTTATGCATGGCAAAACTTAAGGTTATTCGAGCTTGGATTTATAGAGCGCTCTCCGCCGCAAGAAATGGTTTATCCTTACGACCCAATAATTCGTGATGTGCTTCTTTTTGGAAAAATACTAAAAGTACAGCCTCTCTCAGATCTTTATCCTTTTTTGCTTAAAAAGATTCCAGTCGATGAGGCTAAAGAGTTAGAGATAGTAAAAGCCGGGATAATAGATCCAAGAGATGCAAGAATAGGGGATAAGCTTGCAGATAAAGTTGTGGAAGATTGGTTGAATTTTAGAAATGAGCTTTCACCAACTTTTCATTATTACGAATTTTTGGAAATAAATGTAGCAAGAGCAGGTATAAAGTTACCTGCGGGAGGCGAGCTCGAAGACGCGACTTTTAATGTAAAACTTTATGTGCTTTCACAAAATGTACTTTTGCTGAAGCTTGTTGAACTTAAGTGTAGAGAAATAGAGTTT
>JALSPV010000133.1 GCA_026985775.1 Candidatus Aenigmatarchaeota archaeon | reverse complement strand
CGAAAATAAGGAAGTAGAAACAAAGCCGTGAGATAACAAGCCGATGCCAAAGCAATGGTGTGCTTGAGGTCTATTTCACTTACAAACGCCTTTATTGCAAGCACCCAAACAAGAAGAGGTAAAATGTAGCCAATATATGGAAAGTATATAAGTGTAAAAATGTACGGCAGTAAAAACTCAAGAAAGTTTGCGAGAAATGCAATCAAAACACTTCTCCTTACTCCTATTCTAATATGGAAAATTTTTCCCCATATAAGAACCATGATACTTGTCATTATAAGAGCCGAAGCCATTCTTATCAAAATCTCTACCGGAATGCTAAATGGGGATGAAACATCTGGAAATGGAATACCAGACATTTTCTTACACCTTAAGCTCAACATCTTTAACGCTTATAATACCTTTTCCTGAAGTTGTAAATTCTATAACATTTTCTCCTTCTGCGAGATAATCTTGTGTCAAAGTAATTTCATACTTTTTTCCTTCCTGCAAAATCCCCTGAAGCAGTATTGTTCGCACACCCTTAGAATTTTTTATTTTAATGGAAAGCGCCATTATGTCTCCTTCGAGCCTCGAAATAGTGAAGCTAAGTGTAGCGTTTTTTGTTGCAAGTTCAAGATATTCTTTTCGTGTTATATTAAATTTGAAAGTAGGTTTTTTGAAAATCCTGTAGAAAAATATAAGCTCAAGATCCGAGAGCTCTATGCTTGTATTTCTCTCTGCAAAAAGTTCGAGATAATTTTCTCCGTTTCTTATTTTTACCCTTTTCGGATTTACGTCAACAAAAGGCGCCGTCTCTTTTCCTCTATATATTTCAACTCCGTTTATTTTTGCGATTAGATTTCCCTCTCCTTGTCTTTTTTCTACATACCATATCACGCGCAGCATATCCAAAGAGCTTGCATTCTCAACAAGAAAAGCAAACTCTCTATGCTTTAATTCAAGAAACTTTCCAGTGATTTTGATATCGAGAATATAAGTTGTTGGTGCCCATAATCGCCACCCAGAAGAAATAGGATAAATTCTTATTTCGTTCTTCCTTTTCAGAATCGAGACGTTTAAGGGTATTTCTTTCTCACCTTTTAGCGTATAGTTCGAGTAAATTATTTTCCCGTTAAGCTCTATCACAAGCGGAGCATAAAGGTTTGTGTCTATTATTCGAAGTTCTATTTCTGACTTTTCAAGTGTTTCAAGTGAAGGAAGTGAAAACGAAGCCTCCCAAAATTTCCTTTCGAACAAGCCATTTTTTACTGTTATATTTTTTGCAGAAAGCAAAATTTTTTCACCCGCAATAAATGAAACTATTATATGTCTGCCGAGTACAACATGCTTTACGACAACCCCTTCTCCAATTTCCTTTTCGGCGGGCAAAAGAATTTTTTCCTCTTCATATTTTACATATTTTGTTGTATTTGAAGATTTACCAGAAGGAATTAATTCGCTTTGAGTTATTATCAGAAGGCCTGCAAACAAAAGTATCGCTGCTGCTAACACCTTTGCAAAATCTGGCATAAGATATTTTTACCTTGCAATGTTAAAAATGTTTGTGAAGGTGTTTTACAACGAGAGGGAAAAAAAGGCAAAAATAAGGGTAGAAAATCCAGAAGAGCTTCTCGTTTTGAAAATGTTTATAAGAAATGGTGATTTTATTACAGCCGATACTGTTAGAAGCAGGGAAATAATAAGAGATGGTAAAAAAATTAAAGTTGGGAAAGATAGAATTCGTGTAACCATAGAGGTTGAAAAAATAGAACAAAAAGAAAATGCGCTTAAACTTCTTGGAAAAATAATAGAGAGTTCTAAGGAAGCGAGTGGCTATCATTCAATTCTAGTTTCTCCAGGTAGTGAGATTGTTGTACAAAAAGACTGGAAAAGATGGGAAATAGAAAAGCTTAGAAAATTTTCCAAGCCAGCAGAAAAAGCACTTGCATGCATAATGGATGAGAGGGAAGCATGGATATATATTATAGGTGATAAAATAGAGGAGAGAGTGAGAATTTATTCTCCGCACACAAAGTTTTCTGATGAATCTTTAAAGGGAAAGTTTTTCTCGGAAATTTTCGCTGTGATAAAGGAATGGGATGGAAAAATTGTGCTTGCTGGCCCTGGTTTTGCAAAGGAAGAGTTCAAAAAATTCCTAGAAGAAAAAGATGTTGAAAAATCTCGTGTTTTTGTTGACAGTGTTTCACATGTTGGGAATGCTGGTTTAAGTGAGCTTCTAAAAAGAAAAACACTTGAAAAAATTGCAAAAGAATCGAGAATATCAAAAGAAGCCGAAGTAGTTGAAAGATTTTTCGAAGAAATAGCAAAAGATGGAAATGTTGTGTATGGAGAAAGTGAAACACTAAAAGCGCTTGAAATCGGTGCTGTTGAAACTATTCTCGTAAGTACAGTGCTTGTTGAGAAATACTTACATGTTCTTGAACTTGCCGAAAAAATGCATACCAAAATTTTTTTGATTTCTAACTCTCACCCAGCAGGAGAAAGGTTTTATCACTTTTGTGGAATAGGTGCATTTTTAAGGTTCAAGATTTAGTCTTTTCACGGTTTCGAGAATAATTCTTTTTCCTTCCTCTGCTCTAAGGTCCCAGTAGTTATAAAAAATCTTGAGTTCCTTTTCATATCCTCTCTCAAGTGCTTGATAAAGAGTTTGAAGATCCAGCTTGTAGTACCAGCAAAATTCGCGATTTTTGAAATTATTTCCAAGAAAATTTTTCACATCCTCCTTTTCTCTCTTATCGCAGTAGATTACAAGCACATGAGGTTTCTTCAGCTTGCATGGCACTTCTATTTCTCTTGCGGGAAGTTCGCTTAACTTCATTGCTTCCACAGGAAGATTGTTTGCGGAATCCCACATTATTTTTTCTGCTATTTCCCACAGTTCCCAAAACTTTCCGTAAACAACCCATTTTCCGTGATTTTCGAGATATTCTTCGGGCGAAGCGTATTTCTTCTTTTTACCGCGCTTTCTTAATCCTATCCAGTCTCCGTAATATGAAAATTCCCATTCCGTTGAAGAAAAAGGTTGGCCGAAATATGTTCTAATTCGCATGTATTTTATTACTCCTTAGTGGTATATAAATATTGCAGTGCCCAAGAGAAACTCTCTATTCACCCAGTTTCTTTAAAATTTTCTTTGCTGTAAAAATTCCCTCGTCTGTAATTATTTTTGACACATATTTCCAGGGAGTTATATCAAAAGCAGGATTTCTTATTTCAAGATTTTTAATTCTCAACCTTGCTATTTCTTCTACTGGTCTTTCTTCTATCTCAAACTTCTTGCGGAAATCCAGTTTTAATATGTTCCCTGCAACAAAAAACGGCTTGCTAAAATGTTTTGCAAGAAGAGCCAAAGTAAATGTCCCTATTTTGTTTATATTTCCTTCTTTTCGCATGGCATCGCTCCCAACTATAACCAAATCACATTCTTTTATGAAAACTCCGCGGGCATTGTCTGTAATTAGAGTTGTTGGAATTCCATAACTCGCTAGCTCCTTTGCTGTTTTTACACCCTGATATCTTGGTCTTGTCTCAGGAGCAAACACTTTTTTTACAATACCTCGTTTCCAAGCTTCTTTGATAATACCGAGTACTTCTGATGAATGGCAATACGTCATTATTGTAAAGGCTTTTCCGAAGTTCTCAATAAACTCGCTTCCATAAAAAGCTATCTTTTTGCTTGCAGCTTTCAGAGTTTCAATGAGTTCATCTATTTTTTCAATGTTTTTTTCCATGCGAAGAATTTCCAAGCAGTTGTGCAAAACAACAGCAGTTGGTCTTATTTTTTCCAGCTCGCTTGCATACTTTTCAAATTTTCTCCCAAAACCATATTTTTTACAAAATTCTCTGAAAAACTCAAGAGTTGCAAGAGCAATTTCCTTTGCACCCTGAATTTCAAGATTTTTTATCTTTCTTTTAAGCTCTGTAAATTGCATAAAAATATGTTTTTAAGTTTCATAAAAAACTTAACTCTCTTATGTATGCAATAGAAGTATAGAAGTAAAAAGCGTATCAAAAATTTTCAGAAAAAAGAAAGCCGAAAAAGGAATAATTGGAAAAATCCGCTCCTTCATTTTCCCAAAATACGAGCTTGTTAAAGCTGTTGATAGTGTTAGCTTTCGCGTTAAAAAACGTGAAGTGCTTGGTTTACTTGGTCCAAATGGAGCAGGAAAAACAACTCTGATAAGAATGATATGTGAAATCTTGCACCCTACCAACGGAGAGATAAGAGTTCTTGGTATTTCTCCACAAAAAGAAAGGAAAAAAGTTGTACAAAGACTCGGTGCTGTTTTCGGTCATAAATCTCAGTTACCTTTAAACCTTAAAGCAAAAGACAGCGTAGAAATTGTTGCAATGATGTACAATGTTGAAAAAAGTGTTTTCGAAAAAAGATTCTGGAAATATGCAGAAATTCTTGAAGTAGAAGGGTCGCAGAAAGAAGGATTAGGGAACTTTCTCTCGGAGAAAGAATGCGTTTTGAAATTATGGCATCTCTTATTCATAACCCCGAAATATTACTTCTCGACGAACCAACATTAGGTTTGGATTTTGTTGCAAAGGCAAAAATAAGAGAGCTTATACAATCGCTAAAGAAAACAATAATTTTCACATCTCACGATGCCATGGACATAGAGGCTGTGTGTAAGCGTGTTATAATTTTGAGTAGAGGAAGAGTAGTAATAGATACAAGCATACAAAAACTGAAAAAAACTCATTCCTTATAAATACGCAGAAATAGTTACAGAAAAAAATACCTTTTCTACCAGAAGGATGGAAACGAGAAGGAGAAACTCTCATAAAGAAAAGGATTTCTTCTTTTGAAGAAGTTAAAAAAATTCTTCCAAAATTGAAAAGATATGGTATTGCTGACGTGGTCATTACTTATCCAAGTGTAGAGGAGGTGCTTGTTCGTGTTTTCAAAGATCACAACACTTGTAATTAAAGGCGCTAAAGAAACATATTTGTCCATGAATTACTTATTCTCCTCTATCTTTGTCCTGATTTTCAGACTATTAATATTTTATTTTCTCTGGCTTTCTATAGCAGGAAAAGGTGTTGCACAAAATGTTTTAGCATACATTATTCTAACTCAGGTTTTTTGGTTTTCTTCACTCAAAGAAATAGTAA
>JALSPV010000132.1 GCA_026985775.1 Candidatus Aenigmatarchaeota archaeon | reverse complement strand
TCGCAAGATCTGGAAGAATAGACATTATAATTCAGGAAACGGCAAAAAAGGAAGATGCAGCCCTTATCACTTGCGACCTTCCTCAGGCTTTAGTTGCAGAGGTTAAAGGAATAAAGGTATTTTATTTCGAGCCTTACGAAGTAGGAAAGGAAAAACTGTTTGAAAAATTTCTTGGGTCAGATGTCATGTCTCTTCATCTTAAAGTAAATGCAATACCTTATGCAAAGCGTGGGAAGCCAGGTGAGATAAAGCTTGTGCCTCTTTCAGATAAACCACTAACTGAAGAAGAGATAGAAACCATAATAAGCGAGCTAATGGATGCAATTCGCTACGAAGAGGATGTTCAGCTCGAGTTCTCTGAGGGTGGAGCAACTGTAATACAAATGCGGGATATGCGCATAGCAATCGCAAGACCGCCGTTTTCGGATGCTTTAGAAGTTACCGTTGTAAGACCAATAGTTAAGCTTACTCTAGATGATTACAAGCTCTCTGAAAAATTAAAACAGCGCTTGCTTGAAAGAGCAGAAGGTATATTGATAGCGGGGCCTCCTGGTTCTGGAAAATCTACTTTTGCAGCAAGTCTTGCGGAGTTTTATTACAAAGAAAAAGGTGCAATAGTGAAAACAATGGAATCGCCGAGAGATTTGCAGGTGATAAATGAGATAACTCAATACGCACCTCTTGAAGGAAGTTTTGGAAAAACAGCTGACATACTCCTTCTCGTGAGACCTGATTATACTATTTTTGACGAAGTTAGAAAGCTTGAGCACTTTAAAATATTTGCGGACATGCGGTTGGCGGGAATAGGAATGATTGGTGTTACACATGCCTCTGATGCCATAGCCGCTGTACAGAGATTTATAGGAAAAGTCGAACTTGGTATGATACCGCATATAGTGGATACAATCATTTTCATCAAAGACGGTGAGATAAAGAAGGTTTACGAGCTTTCTTTGACAGTTCGTGTTCCAACAGGAATGAAACAGGAAGATCTTGCAAGGCCTATAGTTGAGGTTAGAGATTTTGAAACTGGAAAACTTGAATACGAGATTTACACATATGGAGAAGAGAATGTTGTAATACCTGTAAAGGGAGAAAAAGAAGATCCAATACTTAAGCTTGCAAAGGAAAGAATCATGCAGGAAATTAAAAAATACGATAAAACAGCCGAGATAATTCTCGATAGAAACGGGAAAGCAACTGTAAAAGTGAAAAATGAAGCAATACCGAGAATAATAGGAAAAGAAGGAAAAAATGTAAAAGCACTGGAAGAGAAGCTCGGAGTAAAGATAGAAATACTTCCAAAAGTACAAACACTCGGGAAAGAGGTTAGCTTTGAGATATCTGAGACAGGTTCTTATATGACGCTTGTTTTCAACAAAAAGCTCGCTGGAAAAAATGTCCATATATATGTTGAAAACGAATATCTTTTCACGGCAACAATAGGAAGACAAGGTCAAATAAAGGTTAATAAAAACTCTGAAATAGGAGAAAACTTATTGATTGCACTTTCAAGCGGAAAAAAGATTCGAGCATTTATTTGAGTATTTCAGCAAGTTTCTTAATCTTTTTAATTCTTAATGAAGCCAAATTTAACATGTTCATCTCAATTTCCTTTTTCGCATTGCTTATTTCCTCTATTATTTCTTCATCGTGAATATTCTTTTCCTCAAAGAATTTTTCAAGTGCTTCAATCTCTTTTAGAAGCTGTTTTTTCCTGAATTTTGGATAAAACACGAAAAATAGCACAAGTGTACATGCAGCAAGGATAATGACAAGAGCAAGCATAACAACTGTGAAAAAATTAATTCCCTCCTTCTTTTCTCCTTCTGCAGGAGTAGCAATAGTTTTATTTGTGCTTTCTTTTTCTCCTTTTATCTTCGAGAGCAAAGATTTTGTGGTTTCTAAAAGTTCTTTGGCTTTTTCGTATTCACCGTTATTCAAATAAATCCTTATTTTTTTAACAGGTTCTAAGCTCTGGTTGAGAGCTTTTAATTCTTTTTCTATTTTTTCGGTCTCAGAAAGTATGGTGTAGTATATTTCTGGGAGTTTGATCTTAAAAAACAGCATGCAAGTTTTGTTATTAGCATAAAGCAAAATGGTATGATTGCCTTTTGACAATGTCAGTTGTATGGAAATGTTTTTCTCCTCAAGAGGGAGCAATTCAATATCTTCTTTATAAAGAAGCGTGGAATTTTCGAAAGCTCTTAAGAAAACGGTAGCTGTTTCGTTTGATAAGGAAGAAAGAGAGATGTGAATCGAAATAAGTTTTGTGAAAAAGGTTTTATTTGCAAAACATTTTAACTCAAAATCAAATTTTGTGATTGTCTCATTCGTTGTATTTGTAATGTTTGATGTGATATTCGTTGTAACATTTGTGGTGTTTATGTTTGCACTCGTTTCATTCGTTGTTTCGTTTTCTGGTTGTGTTGCTGTTCCTCCTGGTGATGGCTGGTCATATTCGTAATAACAACCGCTTGTATCTATTTTGCATGTGGCTGTGCATTTTAGCACACCTTTATCGTATCCAAAATCCAGGCACGTTTTTCCGTTGAAATCACTTCCATCACATTCTTCTGTTGGTTGGTTAACTATACCGTCGCCACAGTATGGTTCTTGGAATATGGCAAACGCCGAGAAATGAGTCGTATTAAGTTCAACAGTATGAAGCTCTGTATTAAAGGTAACATTTTCCGTAAGTTTTGTCCATGTGCTCTTACACTTTCTTTCTGTGAAGTTCCAGAGATCGCAAACATAAAGACCAAGGTAGTTCTCGTTTTTAATGTATGGAAGTGCATCTGTGTAGTTGATCCTTAGATAAGCCCTTGAAAAACTCGTATTCAAAACATTGATTGCATAAACTTTTGCAAAAGATTTTTGGCCAGTAAGTGAAAGTAATGCCTGTGTTTCTATTTTTACAGAATCATTGAAGGATGCATTAAAGAGGTTAATAAATGCGTTTGCTGTGGAAAGCGAGATATTTACTCTTTCTCCATAAGGAATGCGAATTATAGAGGAGTCGCTTTTTGTTACGTTGCCTTCAAAATAAGGATAACCGTGATACAACACAGCAAGATGCCCAGATGTGTTTAGCAAAACAGAAAGATTAATTACTTTTGGTAATACTGATGAAATGTTGAACTCTTTTAAAATGTGGTTACCGGCCTTATCAATCGCATAAATTTCAAAGGTATAATCTCCTGTGCAGTTTGGAATAAAGGAAATTGAATAAAGACCCTGAGTTGTGAAAACTTTTGAGAAGTTTTCACATGTGCTTTTAACAGTAAGGTTTGTTAAATTAAGGTTTTGTTCAGAGATATTCAGAGGAATATTCATTTCTGTTGAATTCAGTAACAGTGGTGGTGTTTGTGTGGATATTTTTGGTAAAGTGTTATCTATGGTTATGTTAAGCACGCATGTGTAATTTGAGTTTCCATAGTAATCAGTGATGTTAAAGCATATTTCAAAAGTACCATCACTAAGCTCGTTTCCGGTATTATCTGTTCCATTCCACACAAAACTATTACCAGAAAGATCACGAATTATTTGCAAATCAGGTACGCGCCTTATCAAAATTTTTTCCTTCATAACGGGTTCACTTAGCGCGAGAATCTGAAGTGTTGTATTATCCTTTACACCTCTAGATGTTAATGGAGAAATGTACGCATTGCTTGCTATTAACATTGCAGATGGATAGACTACATCAATAGTTATATTTTTAATTGTGTTCATATTCGCTCTTAGAACAACTTTACTTCCATTAACTTGCGCATAACCATAATTCTTTACGTAAATTGTGTAATTCTCCTTGGCGGGTGTAAAAACAAGAGGAATCCACGAAAAGCCGTTAATACTAAAGTTTGCAACAACTTGAGATGTATTGTAAATAGAAATGTTTGCATTTGTTTCGTTTCCGTAAATATCGCGAACAAACTTTATCGGGAAATATCTCGTTAAACTCCCATTGTCTTTTATATCGATCCTCCCTATCTCAACATAACCTTGAAGAGATGAATTTGTGAATTCCGCAAGAAGCCAAAAAATTGTGGTGTTGCTGGCATTTAAAGAAGTGTTAATCAAAACAATATTTGGAATAGTGGAATCATAAGAAAAAACGCTAGCGTTTACGGAAACGACAGCAATGTTGGAAATTGTGCTGTTGAAAATACTAAAATTCAAAAAATCTCCATAAATTTTTCCACTATAAATTCTTCCGTCCTTGTAATCAAAAGAAGAAATGTTTCCATTTCCTGTGAGTAGCAATATCAGAATTGATGTTTCATTATTTGTTTCGGTTAAGTTAAGAATCGTAATATTTCCTTTCTCGAGATAAAGAGAGACATTCCCAATTGTGTCAAATATTTTCAATGTACCGTTGGATAGTATTGTCCCATTAAACATCGTGTTTCTAATTGTAAGGGAAGAGTTTTCGTCGACACTTATTGTAGGTAGCGTTTTGTAGAGGAAATGGGTATAGTTGAAATCTACCGAAGCATTTTTTATTAAAGCAACCGATGAATTGGAAAAAATATACAGATTGTCGAATGATTCTGAAACATCTTTCAGAAGAACGGTTTCGTTTATCCAGAATACATCAGCTACGTAAGGACCTATAAAAAGGTTTGTCTCGACAATTTTTCCTGTAGTATTATCGACCGCTACTATTTTGAAACTGTGTATGCCGTAAGGAAGCGTTATGTTTACGAAATATTCTATTCCATCGGTTGCATCGTTGTCAGAAGGATTCGCTTTTATCATCGAATAGTTTTTCCCGTCTATTGAAAGGTTTATCTCCAAAGGAAATGTGTTTGCAGGCGAAAACCATACGGCTGTAAAGTTGAATAGGGTAGAAGTATTACCATAAATAGGTGAAACTTTTACATCTTCTATGCTTGTATTCAATAAATACGCGATAGCAGCATATGCATCTATTCTTGTATAGCTTCTGTTTGTTTGCGGATCATAAATCCTTTTTCCTGTTTTGTTGAGAACATCTTTTATTTTTGCCGGAGAAAGTGTTGGTGCGACTTGCTTCATCAGAGCTATTGTCCCAGAAACAAAAGGAGCCGCCATAGAAGTGCCTGCTTTTTCAATGTAACTTCCGTTTAACCATGTCGAGTTAATCCACGCTCCCGGTGCGAGCAACATGTCGTCAAAAACTCCGCCACGATTGGTAAAGCAGGTTATGTTATCTCTGTAAGGGCTCGTATCTGTACAAATTACATTACCAAGGCCATTTAAATAAGAAAATGAATTACCAATGTAATCACTATCATATGTAGCACCAACTCTGGTAGCATTGTAAATGCACGCCGGTAAAGAAACTCCAGAATAATTTGCATCATTACCAGTTGCAACAACAACCACTATACCTTTCGCAACAGCCTGATTTATAGCATCTGTTAAATAAGTTTGTGCATTATCGCAAAAATCTGTGTATACACCTGCGCCCAAGCTCATAGAAATAACAGTTATGTTGTACTGCGAGCTGTGATTAACGCACCACAGAATAGCATCCGCTGCATATGAGATATAACCATTTCCGCTTGCATCTAAAACCTTCATTGCAATAAGTTTCGCATCTGGTGCAACGCCCTTTAAAGAACCGTTCGCAGCTATTATTCCGGCAACATGCGTGCCATGACCATTATCATCCATGGGATCTGTGTCGTTGTTGATATAGTCATAGCCGTCGATAACCTTACATGTAAAATTTGTTCCGTTTCCAAAACAACCACCGAGGTCGGGGATTGTATAGTTAATGCCCGTATCGAGCACACAAACACTTACACCTTTTCCGGTTATGTTTGTTCTGTTGAACAAAATTTTCCAAACTTTATCTGCGCGAATCAGTGGAATACTTTGTTGAAGAAGCGCATGTACTTTAATATCCCTGTAAACTCTGTATCCCTTTGCCCTGAGCTCTTCCATTTTTGCAGGAGTAACATAAGCTACAATTCCTTTCAAATAATAAAGTTTTTTGACAACCTTTATTCCGCTTTCAGAGGAAAGCGCTGTAAGTAAAGCACTTACTTTTATGTTGCTGTTTTTTGAAGGAAGAATTATAACTCTTATTTTTTCTTCCGTTTCTACAGCATATGTAAACGAGAGAAAAATGGTTAGACATAACAAAAAAACAAGTGAAGTCAACAATTTTTTTGAAATACCCATAAAAAATCATCTTTTGAATTTCCTTAAAACTCTTTCGTACTCATAAAGAACACGAAGTGCTTTAATTGCTTGATGTGGTGTTAAATAAACAGGTATTCCATTTTTCTGTAATTCCTTTGCTATAAAAGTTGAATACGCACTACCGCCTGCACATACAACAAATGGTTTACCATATTTTTTACAGCTTTCAAGCACATTTACAATACCTCTATCCACTGTTGCGAGTTGTAAAAGGCATATTATGCAAACGCTGTCAACATTCTCATCTTCCATGACAGCTTTTAAAGCGATGGCATATCTCTGTGAAGTGGCATCTCCTGTTAAATCAAGCGGATTTCCTATTACAGCATGCCCTGGCATTGCTCCACGAAGTTTTTCGATAGTATTTTCTGAAAAGCTTGCTAATTCAAGGCCTTCTAAAACAGCTTGGTCCGCCGCAATTATTCCAAAACCACCACCGTTTG
>JALSPV010000131.1 GCA_026985775.1 Candidatus Aenigmatarchaeota archaeon | reverse complement strand
CGTATACGAGAAGTTTATGATAAATACACCGAGTAAGCTTGAGACTATTGCAGAAAAGATAAGGAGAATAGAGAATAACAGAGAAAGACTTGCCACGTTTTTGAAAGAAATAAAGTATAATATCGACATCTCTGGTGATGATGTTGTAGAGAAAAGACTTTGTTACCCTGTTAAGCCCTGTGAAGAAAAATTTAAAGTGTGTGCAACAGATGGTGGAGTTTCGCAAAATTCTTACCACGGTCTGGATATAATTCTTGTTCGCGCAGTAAGTGTTATAGCAGAATATAATGGTTCACACCTCGAAAACATAGCTTATTTTCCGAGTGCATTCCCAGAAGCTGATATAGAGATAATTTCTGACCCGTTCACAGATGAAGAGTTTGTGTTAAAGTCCTCTCTTCTTAGAATGAAAAAAGAAGTTAGCACAACACTTCTCGCTATAAAGAAATTCTCACCAGATATAGTTCTTCTCGATGGATCTATTGTTCCCCATCCATCTTCAAGACCACAGAAAAACTCGCCAATACGAAGCATTTATCAGGAAGTGCTTGAACTTTTCAAAGAACTTTATGAAAGTTCATTTGTTCTTGCTGGTTGTTGCGAGGATTCACGCGGAAGAAAGTTCTGTGAAATAATTTCTGAAAAAATACTTTCTGGTATAGATAGTCCGCTAATTCCAGAATTAAAAAAGATACTTGCAAGCACAAGGGATACAACGCTTTTATTCAATATACTCGATGCAGGGGAAAGAACGTGTGTATTTAGATATGGAAAAACCCCAGTTACTAAAGACCTAGGTGAGCATGGAAACAACATTTACACATTTTACATAAAAACAGCACAGTTCGATAGACCCGTTAGAGTGGATTTTTACGCGAAAGATAAGCCAGAAAAACTTGTGGAAAAAATAGCAAGTGTTTTGCTTTCTCTTGCTTGCAACTCGGCATATGGATTTCCTGCGCCGTTAATAGAAGCAGATTTAAGGGCAAAACTGAAAGAAAGTGATGTTGAAATGGTGCATAAATATCTTGTAGAGAAAATAGGGTTAGTACCTTCCTTATTCAAACTACGAAGGGAAATGCGACCATTCGGGTGAGAATTATGAAAATAATTTTCTGTACAGGAAATAAAAACAAATTTGAAGAAGTAAAGAAAATTTTCGAAGAGTACAATGTTTCAGCAAAACTTGTGAGAAAGAATGTAAAGATTTGTGAAATTCAAAGCGAGAGCTTAAAAGAAATTTCTAGAGTAAAAGCAATTAGTGCTTTTGAAAAACTTCATAAACCACTTTTTGTAGAAGACGCTGGTTTATTTATAAAGGCACTTAACGGCTTTCCTGGGGTTTATTCTTCATATGTTTTTAAAACAATTGGTTGTAAAGGTTTGCTTACGCTTTTGCAAAATGAAAAAGATAGGAGTGCGTATTTTAAGGCCGTTGTGACTTTCACAGATGGAAAAATCCTGAAAAGCTTTTCTGGAATATGCAAAGGAAGCATAGCTAAAAAAGAAAGGGGAAACGCTGGCTTTGGTTTCGACCCAATTTTTATTCCTGCTGGCTATAAGCAAACTTTCGCGGAAAATCTTGAACTTAAAAACAAACTTTCTCATAGGAAAATGGCCGTTGAAAGGCTTGTAAAATTTCTTAAGAATTATTTCAAACAGGTGAAATAAAATTCCATATCATTGGAGCAAATACAGAGAATGTAAACCACCAAGCAAGGAGATAAACTATTGTTGACATGAACACAGTCTTATAAAGGACATTTCTGAATCCTACAGCGTCATCACCGTACTTAAGGCGATTTATGAAATATGCTAACAACACAGCAACTTCAACAGTGTAAATTCCAACTACAAGCTGAAAACCAGCAGGCGTTATTGGCATATTACCTTTTCCACCACCTGACCATGACCACAGAAGTAGCGTTGGTATTCCTGTTGTTGGTGAAGTTGTCATTATTTGAGATAGTTTTGAAGAAAGCGTAAAAATTATTTGCATAATTATTATAGCCATTGTTACAACAATTCCCGAAATTAAAGGCGCAAGGAAAACAGCAAGAAAATGCATCGAACTAATCGTTTCTGAAAGTAAAGCATATAACTCTTCTTTAACAGCCTTAATTCCTTTAAGATACCTAGAAATCGTCAAACAAGTTAAAGCAGCAAGTTCTATTGATTTTTCCGCAGATTCTATAACTACAGTAAAAACAGATTTTATTAGTTTGGAATGATAGTGGTGGATTACACCAGCTTCTTTATCAAAAAGAGCTTGCTCTATTGTGAAATTAAGTCTTTTAATAAGTGCGCTAATTCTTTTGAAAAGCTCTGAAATTTTTAATGTCTTCATATCCTTTACAGCTTCGTCTATAGCTCTTTCCAATGGTATTCCGGTTGCTATTCTGTTACCAAACGCGTACAACGCTTCGCCAAGCTCTTCCTCTATTTTTTCTATCTCCTTTCTCAATCGGAATTTTTGAAGCGAATCG
>JALSPV010000130.1 GCA_026985775.1 Candidatus Aenigmatarchaeota archaeon | reverse complement strand
GAGAAAACCGTAAGTTACGAAAAATATAGCTATACCAAAGGTTATGGCAACAGAAAATGCCACTTGCTTTAAAATATCATTCACTGTGTTTATTCCTGTATTTGCTATTCCACTAAAACCTATGAAGAAAAACGGGAGAGATGTAAGAACAGCAAATGGTAAAATAGGTAAGTCTTTTCCGAAAACTCTAAACTTGCCAAGAGGTGGAAGTTCTTTTATTTTCGAAACATCTGGTTGAGAAAACGTTGCTGGCCTTGTTCTTAAAACCTCTGACATATACCATAGTAAAAATGCTGGAAGAAGTATATCGTATCCGATAAAAATAACTATAGGTTTCAGCAAATCCGCCATAAAAAGGGTGAAAATTGGAAACATTACTAAACCTATCACGGGGAGCATTATTCCAAGTGCATGAATAATCATTACTGGCATTTTAAGTTGTCTCGCATATATCTTCATTCTAAGTTTTGTTCCATCTAGAATAACGTTTACAGCTTCATCCATAAGTGCATATCTCCTTCCTGGTGGTTCTAAAGTAGATGTTTTCAAAAGTTCAAGTGCTTCGACAAATTCCTCATTTTTATCCTTCCATTTTGCCATGTACGCTCCGAGAGCAACTTTCATAGAACTGTATTTACCGAGTTCAATATCCCACAGTAGTTTTTTCAGATCCCATGAAAGAGGTCCAGTTAAATTTTCTGCAGCGAATTTAATTGCTCCTTCAAAGTTTGGAGAAGAACGCATGTAAACAACCATATAAAGCACCGCAAGTACAAGATCGGAAGCCATCTTAACTTCTATTTCCCTAGATTTCCTCTGTGGGTACGTATAGCAGTAATACGAAACTCCAAGAAAAAATAAAGTAAGAAACAGAGCACCAGCAATATCTTGAAATAAGAAAAGATAAAGAGTAGAAAGAATCAAACCAAAAATTAAAACAAGAAAACTTAAAGCCACTACACCTTCTGGCGTTGCATTCATATAAGCCGTCTCGATTGCGTTTAGGATTTTTTCTCGGGAAGCTGGAGAAAGTTTTATTTTTATAATTTTTTTTGCATTCCAGCAAAGCTTTTCGTAAAATGTTTCAGGAACCTTTTTTATTTCCCTTAAAAATCTGTAATACTCTTCTGGAACAAGTTCTTCCTCCGTGTAATAAAGCGAAGAAGTTCTTTTTTGCGGCATCTCGAGTTTTGGTTTTACCTCTTCAAGAACCTTTTTTATTCTTTTTTTCCTTATCTCTTCTTCTTCATCCTTTTTCTTTTTTCTTCTGAACATTTTTAACCACTTTTTATGTAATCCTTAAACCAGCTTACCCATTCATCATAAATTCTTTTTGAATCGAGTGTACCTATCTCTTTTTTAATATTCTCTGCGATCAAATGAAACATCTCATTGGCTTTTACTCTTGTCTTTGCCTCCAAAAGCTCGGGTTTTTGTAATTTTTCAGAGTATTCAACAATTGTTGATAAAATTTTTCCGCGCAAAAGTATGTTTTCCCATACAGCAGCCCAATTACCACTCCATTCTCTTATTCTTTCTGCAATTTGATTTAGAACCCAGCTCTCTCCGTTTAGCAATACATCACTTGGTTTTAAAGTGTCTTCCTTTGCAGAATATCGCATAAGCGTTACAAAACCGTTTTCTTCAAGTGGATCGCTTTTCCAATGCTTTCTCACTTCGACTACCTCGACAACTCTTCTGAACATGTGCAAACCATCAGGTGTACGCAAACGATTACATATTATTATCAAATCCGTTGCTTTGAAGCTTGTTGGAGGTACACCAAGATCGTTTACTACACGGTCAAAAACTCCATAGGCACTTTCTCCGTGAATGGTTCCTGCAACAACATTTGCAAGAGCACCTATTCGCATAGCTTCGTAAAGGGCCCTTGCTTCGGTACTTCTAACCTCTCCTACAATTAAGCATGAATCTCCAAGACGTAAAGCGGTTCTTAAAGCCTCTTCTGCTGGGAGTTCAGTTTCAACATGTGTTATCACAGACCTTGCCTTGAGTCTTTCTATATTGTAGCCTATTTTTCTGAGGGCCGTTACAGGAAGCTCGAGAGTATCTTCAAGCGTTATTATCCTGTATCTAGGAAGTATTTCAAGCATGCTCGCACCAAGTAAAGAGGTTTTTCCACTTCCTCTACCACCTGCTATTAAAAAACTTCTTCCATAATCTATGACAAAAGACATGAAGCCAGCGAAAAGCTCATTTAAATATTTTCTTTTCAAAAATAACGGATATGTCCATGGCTTATCGCGGTGTCTTCTTATAGCCAGAGCAATTCCATCTGGAGAAAGTCGCTCTCGAATTAACGCAATTCTTGCCTTCCCACCAATAACTTCAAGCTCAGCATCAAGTACAGGATTTGCTTCGTCAAATGGTCTACCTGAAAGCAGCCTGAAGCGTGTTGCCCACCTTTCTCCGTCTGGTGGAGTTGAGATTAAGTTTGTTTCACACTCCTCAAATTCTTCGTGAAAAACAAAAATAGGCGAACGCCCAAGCGGTGCATTTATGTAAATATCCTGAATTTTCTCGTCCTCAAGGAGTACTTCTAAAATACCAAATCCAGCAGTATATCGAGCGAGAATTTCTGCAAGCCTTCTAAGTCTTTTGGGAGGTATGGCTACTCCACTTTCTTCGGCTAAGTCTCGAAGGAGTTCCTGTCCTATGTTTAGGAACGTTTCTCTTAATCTGCTTTGATCCTTTATCTCAAACTCCTTTGGCCTTCTTTCTTCAAGAATTCTTCTTGCGGCATCGAGAAGCATATAATCGTCTTCAGCCAATTTAAATTCTGGTGGAACTACAAAATAAAAATACCTTGCTTTTTCGGGTATTCTAAAAATCTCAATTTCGGTTTCTCCAATTCTATATCTTTGGATGACCTCGCCGTGCGGCGGCTGAGCTAGATACTTTGTATACATGAAGTTCGGTCTTATTGAGGGGTGGAAAACTTCTCTATACAAACTTCTATCTCCGATGTGATATCCAAGAATTCTGGGCTTGGCAATCTGTATTAATTTACATTTTTCGAGGATCTCTTTTATTGGTAGAAGTATTTGCTCAAGATACTGTTTATGCCATTCCTTTTCAATACCATGTATTTTTTCGGCTTTTATTTTTACGTGTCTTATCTCACGAATAAGTGTGACATAAGCTCCTATTGGATCTTTTTTTAACCTTACATTAACGAGTGCGTTCACCCAGTTGAACCACGAAGGTGTATAAGGACATTTCGGAAAGTTTCTTATTGATGTAAGCCTCCTTTCTCTTACTATCGTTTTTATAGCATTCGCTATTTCAACGAGCATTCTTGTTTGAGAATAATCGTATTCGTATTCTCTCGTCTCACTTAAAACTATACTTGAAACAGATGGATATTTTATGAGTTCGTCTATTATTCTTGAAAAAATCTCTTCTGAATCTTCAAGGCTTGCTCCATAAATCGAGCCAAGGCAATTCATTCTTAAAATACTATTTTTTATCTCTACTTCAAATACCATGAAAAAAATATATACCTCCAAATGTAAAAAAACTTTCGAGAAAGATGACGGTACCCAAAGAGATAGTTCCGGTTCTTGAAGAAATACTGAAACGTGTCAATGAACATGCAAGAAGGATAAGAATACTCGAAGAAAGATACAGATCTGCTGAAATGAGGATTTCTGGAATAGAAGAGATGCTCCTAAAATTAAAGGACTCCCTAAGGGAAGAGATAAGTGAAATAAATGTAAAAATATCCGAAATAGAAAGAGAAGTCTTTATGATAAGAAATGAGATGGAGAAAATAAACAAGGAGCTTATGAAAACTGCGAAGAAGACAGACCTTGAAGAAATAGAAAATACAATTCAATTATTTAATCCGTTTGTATCAAGGTTTGTAACGAAAGAAGAAGTTAAAAGAATAATAAGAGAAGTGTTGGATTCTGAAAAATGATTTGATAGAAATAGAATTCCGAAGATTGCAAGTCAAGAATACTTATATTTTCCTTTTACAAAAATATTTTCATGATATTTTCCATTATTGGAGTGGCTTACGATAAATCACAAAGCTTTAGAAGAGGGGCGGCTAAGTTCCCGGAACTTTTTTGGAGTCTCCTCGAGAAAGTAGAAACTTTTCATTATGGTATTGAACTTTCTGAAATGGCCTTCTTCGACAATCTTGGAATAATAAAACC
>JALSPV010000129.1 GCA_026985775.1 Candidatus Aenigmatarchaeota archaeon | reverse complement strand
CCTTCCTCTTATCCTCATTACCGCAAAAAGCATCTTACTCACCTATCTTTATTCCTGCTTTTTCTTTGAATCTTTCTTCCAACCTATATCCTATCATACTTTTAAGTGCATTGAACACAGCTGTAACGAAGTTTATTCTTGTTCTCGTGTCTCCGCGAGATTTCATCCATAGATCACGAATTCCAGCAAGATGGAGAAGTTTCTTTATCTCGTCAGGCGCACACAAACCAAGTCCTCGGGGGGCAGGTATGAGCTTAACTCTTACCGAACCACATTTTCCATAAACAGTAAATGGTATCGAATGATCTCCTCCGCATCTGCACTCCCATGAACCACAGCCACGCATTACAGGAATTATGTTTTTCTTTGCATTTCTTACAGTCTTTTCATAAACTTCCCTCTGCTTACCCATGGGACCGGTACCAAGACCTATACCGACCCATCCATTGCCGTCTCCGACAGCAACAAGCATGGAGATTTTATGTCTCCTACCGCTTTTGTGCATTCTTGTTGTTCTTCGAACAGGAACTCTTCTTATACCTCCTCCTTTTCCGCATGAACCCCCTATCAGAAATATTTCTGTTTTCAAATTAGGAAGAAGCATATCCACTATTTCAGGTTCCATTATTCTGTATCCTCTCAAAAATACTTCTTCCAAGCTTGTTATTTCTCCGTTTAGCACCTTTCTTCCAAGCTTTGTTTTAGGAACCCATTCGCTCATTTGAAAACACCCCTTATTTTTTCTACCACATCTTTAATATCCTTTTCCATCTCAGGTGAAATGTGTTTGCCAAATATTCTGTCTTCTGAGGGAAGTATTTCAGATGAGTGAGGAACATGAATACCTGCGTCAAGTACACCCTTTAGAGCTGCGTATATTCTACCGCCCTTTGTAGAGTGCTGCAGACCTATATCTAAAATACCTTCAGTTATTCCGGCTTTCTTCGCCTTCAGGCCAGCAAGGAGGCCTGTTAAGTAAGCTGCAGGAACATTTCCACAGTAATGTTTCCACCCGTACTTTACAAGCTCTTTGGAAAATGCCTGGACAATGGTTTCATCTCCTTTTTCGTTGTATTTTATGAACTGCACGCGCATATGCTTTAAGGATTTTCTAACAACTACTCTAATCTTTCCAGATTTAAGCAGTTTTAGTCTTTTTCTGTAGTTTGTTCTCTTCTCTCTTCTCCTTCTGTGAGGAACAACATATCCCTTTTTCATTTGGCCTCCTCCTTCAGGAGCTCATGATCTTTAAGGTATGTGAGCAGGTGTTTTTTGCTTTTAAATGCACCTCCTTTAATCATGAGGTAAATTTTTCTGTAAGTTCTCCTATCGATTACACCCTTATCTCGCAAAATTTTTATAAGTCTTCTCTGTGCTCTCACCTTTCTAAGCCATTCCGTTTTTTCTCCTTCTCTTGCACCTCTTGTACCTTTCCTGCTTCCTGGACCACGCCTCCTTCCTTTCTTTTTCTGGAGCTGCTTTTTCTTTGCTTCTGGATGTCTTTCTTTTTCTTCTTCTTTCTTTTTAATCACACCCTTCTCTATTAGTTTTCTCACATCCTCCCTAGTAATGGCTTTTTCAGCTTCTTCAATCTTTTCAGGATCTATCCAGATTTTCGTAACACCACACTTCAGTATGCTTGCAGCGAGCTTCTTAACTGCTTTTAGCGTTGCCATTTGCATCACGCCATGTGCTGATCTTTTTTCTCGCCTTCTATCAAGATACCAAAGTGGTTGAATATTGCATTACAGTTTGGGCATTTGAAGAGCTTTGGTTCTTTTTTCCACTCTTCACCATCTATTCCGCAGTATGGACACTTCCTATCTCCTATCATGAGGAACATTCAGTAGGCACCTCTTTTAATGGGTTAAGTACTCTTAAACCAAGCTCTTCGGCTTTTTTCATTATTTCAATTCTCTTTTTTCTTCCAACAGTTGAAGCTATTTTTATTGCGTGGACTTTTGGATCAAGGCCTTCAAGCTGGGAGGGGTTAAATACTCTTACTTCAACAAGCCCTGAAGGGTGTAAACCTCTTACAGCTTTCGGTGAACCATAACCAGGATGTGGGACAAAACCTTTTCCTTTTATTCTTTTTCTTAGCTTTGAGTGTCTTCCTTTAGGTCTTCTCCATTTTTCTCCGAGTTTTTTAAATCTGAACCAATTTTGCCTAAGGAATTCTGGTTTTTTCCTTTTGAGTATTCTCCTTAACCTTAAAAGTCTTTCCAGTCTGCTCATTCTTTGCTCACCAGGTATATTCCGTCTTGGAACACTCTTCTATCAAGGTGTTTTACACATGTTGCCTGCTCAAGGTTTGCAGCCGTTTGGCCTACTTCTTCTTTGTTTATGCCTTCAACAATTATCTCTTGACCCTCAACCTTTACGCTAACATCTCCAACTATTTTGGCGACTCTCGGCGTTCTTTCTCCAAGGAAGTTCTTGATAATAACTTCTTTACCTTTAACTTCTATTGTCATTGGAAAGTGGACGTAAACGGCTTTTAGCTTGTATCTGTAACCTTGGGTTACGCCCTTAATCATGTTTCTAATATGTGCAGCTATTGTACCCACCATGGCTTTTACTTTTCTCCTCTCGCTTGTGCTTTTCACAATTATTTCGTTATCCTTCTTTTCGATAGTAATCACATCTTTGAAGAGCTGGGAATAAAAGTTTCTTTTGAGCTCGCCCTTCTCACCTTTGACACAAACCTCAAAACCGTTTACGCTTACTTCAACACCCTCTGGAATTTTTACCCTCTTCTCCATTTTCAGCACCCTTTAGTAAACATATACAAGGAGTTTTCCTCCGATGCCCTTTTCTATAGCCTCTTTATGGGACATGACACCCTGAGAGGTTGTAACTATGAGTATACCAAATTCAGCAGCAGGTAAGTAGCGCCTTTCATATTTTTCATAGCCATCTTTTTTCACAGAGAACCTTGGTCTTATAGCACCGCATTTGTTTATTCTTCCGAGCAATTCAACTTTTATTTTTCCTCCTCTTCCATCCTCTATGTATTCTATGTCTCCGATGTAACCATATTTTTGCATTACTCTTAGGATGTTCATAACGAGTTTTGAATACTTAACAATAACAAAGGGCTTCCCCACTCTTTCAGCATTTGTTATGGTTGATGCCATATCCGAGACCAAATCGTGCATCATAACTTTTCACCTTTAGTTATACTTTTTAAATCCTATTTTTCTTGCAACTTCTCTGAAGCATTGTCTGCAGTACATAAGGCCGTATTTCCTTATTACTGCACCGTATCTCCCACATCTTCTGCACATATACTTTGCCTTACCAGTTGTCCTCTGCTTCGGTGTACCACCCAAAAATTGTTGCATTCTCTTTATTCTACTCATACTATCTCAACCCCGAAAGTTTTTTTAACCCATTCTATGGCTTCTTCTTTTTTTATCAAATGCTTTTTTCCAATTTTTCTTTTTATTCTTTTCCTTTTTACGCGGTAACCAGGTCTTTCAAGAGTTACGCAAACATCCATACCAAATATACCTATTTCTGGATCGAACTTCATTCCGGGAATGTCTATGTATTCTTTTATTCCAAATGAAAAGTTACCAAATTCATCAAAAACGCTTGCAGGAAGCCTGTTTTCTATTGCTTCAAATGCTTTCTTCAAAAATTCATAAGCCTTTTGTTTTCTTAACGTAACTTTTGCTCCTATTGGTCTGCCTTTTGCCATACCAAAAGTTGTGCGCCTGTGAGTTTTCGTAACAACTGGTTTTTGGTTTGTGAGCTTTTCAAGGAGTTTCAAAGCCTTTTCAAGCTTTTCTCCACCTTCTCCACAGCCTATGTTAATAGTTACCTTTTCAATCCTTATTTCTCGCATAGGATGTTCTTCAAGTGCTTGCTTCTGTTCTTCTGTCATTTAAAACACACCTCATAGCGTTATTGTAGGTTGTGTTGTCCCGACAGGAATTATATTTTCAAATGGTACCCAGAAAAGACCTTCTTCAGTATCTATCTGCACTCTGTTGAGGCGCCAGCCGCGCTCTATTTTCACAACTTTTCCCATTTTTCCTGCATTTTTTCCGGCATAAGCCAAACATAAAACACCTTCTTTAAGAGGAATGTGCTCTACGATTTTCTGCGAAGGAACTTCTATGAGCAAGGAGTCTTGTGTATTGAATGTGTTTTCTCCAAGAATATTTCTTCCATCATGAAGGTTATACTGAATTTTTCCTCCTTTAACGGCACGCTTTCCTATTATTTTGCAGAGCTTCAAGTTCTTTTCCTTTTCAGAAATTTCTTTTATCACAAGCCTTTTTCCAGCAGGGAGAATTCTGTAAAACTTGTTCATATCGGGTATTTCAACAACATCAAAAACCCCTACACCAAAGCGATGATCCTTTATAATGCGCCCATCAACAAGAATTTTACCCTGTCTTATGACCTTTCTTGCTTCTTTGTATTTTTCAACAAATCCAAGATAATCTCGCAAAAGCGTTGCAAGGGCTATAGATCGCTCTAAAGGATGTGGCCCACGTGGCCTTACAGTGAACTTCCCTCCTTTTCTTTTTGCCTTCGCAAGTGGGTGTGCGAGTCTTTTCAATCTCATGCCTTAACACCCTTTGCAGCGAGGGTTCTTTCTATAATCTTTTGCCTCATCTTATCGTTCATATCAGCTTTTATTATCATTAGGTTTGAAGGATGTATTGGAACATGAACTTCTTCTCCGGTTGATTTCTTTCTTGTAATGCCTTCTATGTAAACTCTAAGCTTTTTCAAATCAATTTTTATAACCTTTCCTGTTCTTCCCTTGAACTCACCGCGCATTACTTTTACCTCATCGCCCTTTCTAACTGGTAGGCTTCTCCTGTGAAACTTTTCTCTAAGCTCTTTGCTCAGAGTTGCGCTCATAAGCTTCTGACGCTTATGCAAAGGTGCTTCGTAAAGCACCTTCCTCTGCTTCCTCGGCTGCTTTGATTTAGTCTTTCCCTTAGCCATTTCTTTCACCACTAAGTATCGAAAACTCTGTGAACACAAATTTATAAATATTTTCTCACGATACGCGGGTAATTACAAAGCTTATTGTATTTTCCTCTTTTTTAACCTTTCCCTCAACGCTTATTTCTTTTTTCCAGAAAGGTGTTTTCACAACGAAAGTCTCATATTCTCCACCTTCTCCAGAAATGTCTGCGCCTATACTCTTCAGAAAATCTATGAATTCATCCACATTTTCTCTACAAATTTTTCTACCGAGCCATTTTTCGAAGTCCTCGCCACCATGAACCACAATAAACTCAAAACCATGCTCAACGATTTCGTGTAAAAGCTTCTCACTATTCTTATGCCACAACGGAGCATAACAAGGTATACCAAGTCCCTCTGAAATCATATCTAACCTGTGCTTCTGATACTCGCTTCTAACAGCGCCGCAAATAATAGCGTTAAACCTCTCCTTTTTCTTTAACAGCTTCAAATAATGTAGCATCTCAACTATTTCTTCCTCTTTTTCGCCCGAAACAAATATTTTGCTGTGACTAACATTGCTCAATTCTGCCTGAAAGGAAACAAATTCTGTATTTATGCCGTGAAGCATATAACTTTCTTTTATTTGTGGAACAAATGTAACCCATCTATTTGTTTCAAACCCTTGTTGAAGCATTAAGTAAAATGCATAAATCGAATCCTTCCCACCAGAAACAATTGCTATTGCGTGCATGCTTTTCAGCCTTCACTCTTTAAGATTTTCTTTAACATTTTTGAGAAATTCTTCTGCTTCACTTTCACTTATTCCTATTCCGATTTTCCTATTTCTGGTTTCCAGTAAAACAAGCTTTTTCCTACTTCTTGAATATACCCAAACTTTTCCATGTGATTTGATGTAAAATAAACCGAAAAAACCGAAAAGCCCACTTAAACCGAAAATCCTTATTCCTTGAAATTCAGTAACAGAAGCGTTTTTCACTTCCGAGAACGGAATAAATACACTTCCAACACGTTTTTTAATTTTTATCCCTTTCTCGTCAACGATAACTTTTAATGGGGTGAATAAAAAGCATAAAAAGTAGATCGCAAAAAGAAAGGTCAAAATCCCAACACTTATTAAAAAATTTCGAATGGAAAAGAAAACGAACGCAAAAACAAACACAGCCAAAAATATTGCGAAAAATGTAAGAATTTTTGTTGCTTTATCCATTGGAAGTACATATTCCTTTTTCACTCTTCCTCACCCAGTAAATCTTCAACGGCTTTTTCAAGCTTTTCTATGATTTTTTCCTCATCTGCATTAATAAGTTTTTCTTCTCTTACTACAAACTTTCCAGCAACTATTAGCTCGCTTACGCAATTTCCCGTAGCAGAGTAAACTATGTTCGAAAGAACATTCCTTTCGGGGCGGAGAGAGTAGTGATTTAAATTTAGCAATATTAGGTTTGCTTCCTTCCCTTTTTCTATACTTCCAGAATTTAATCCAAATGCTTTTGCTGGATTTATTGTTGCTGTGTCAAGAATTTCCTGTGCATTTACTTCAGCTCCATTCCATCTGAACCATTTTTGAAGTAAGGCGGCAAACTTCATCTCCCGAAACATATCCAAACAATTATTCGAACAAGCACCATCTGTGCCGAGAGAGATTGTTACACCGTTTTCTTTATATTCGCGGAATGGGAAGGCTCCTCCTGTTGCAAGCTTCATGTTGCTTGCAGGGCAGTGCACAACTTTGGCGTTAGCCTTA
>JALSPV010000128.1 GCA_026985775.1 Candidatus Aenigmatarchaeota archaeon | reverse complement strand
TACATAAAGCCTAATACAGGAGAGAGAATGATTGGGGAAAACGGTATAAAAATTAGCTATGATACATCTGAAAATGAAATGAACGAAGCGGTAAAAAAATAGTGGCTTTTAACGAGATGGCACTTGAAGCATATTATGAGAATAAGGGTCTCTCTAAAGGAGAAATGTTTAAAGAAAAAATTAAGGTGGGGGAGGCGGCGGGATTGCATCCTTCGGAATTTTTAAAATATGCACGAAAACTGATAGAATAGAGAAATAATTTCCTATAATTTGCTTTTTAAATCGATATAAACTTTATTAACTTTGTAAATTTACAAAAAATCATGGAAAAGTCCGAAAAAATCGTTTATGTGACTCCAGAGGTGCTTTTAGGAGATTTAACGAACTATGCTGGTGGATTGGGAATTCTTGCTGGGGGCTTGCTCTCTGCGGCAAGAGACATGGGTTTTCCATTTGTTACGATTTCACTGCTCCACAAAAAAGGATACGTAAGACACGAAATCAGGGAAAGAGAAATAAAATTTCTTGAGGATGCATTTGATCCGGCAGATTATTTCAGGAAAATAGATAAAAAGTTTTTCATTGAGTTAAAGCATGGGATAAAAATATGGTTTCAAATATGGGAACAAAAACTTTGCGAAGAAGTTAGTGCATATTTTATAGATACAGATGTCCCAGAAAATCCAGAGTGCTTTAGAAGGCTTACAAACAGGCTTTATATTGAAGAAAATCTTGAAGAAAAGTTATTAAAACGCTTGCTCTTGGGAATAGGTACTCTTGTTCTTGTTGAAAATTTAAAAATTCGCGTCAAAAAATTTCACTTAAACGAATCTCATTCTGCCTTTCTGATAGTAGAGTTGTTGAAAAAACTACGATCTGAAGCTATGGTGAGAAAAGCAGTTGTGGCAACCACGCATACTTCACTTCCTCACGGACATGAAAGGTTTGATTATTCTCTTGTTGAAAGATACTACGAAGTTCCAAGAGAAATTAAGATGATTTCTCCGGGTATTCTTGAATTAACGAGAGTAATGTTTTATTTAAGCGGATTTGTTAATGCCGTTTCATGGAAACATTATTTACTTTTTAAAAAAAGACTTGGCGAAAGCATACGTATGCTCAAGAAATTTGATTACATAACAAATGGAGTGCATACAAAATGGGTAGCAGATCCTTATAGAAAGGTTTATGATGCATATATTCCTGGCTGGTTTTCTTCTCCAGAAAAGCTTGTATTTGCAAGATGTGTTCCTCACGAAGAGCTTGCCGATGCGAGGAGAGAGGCAAAGCTCGAGCTTATAAAACTCATCCATAATTACGGTGTTTTTAATAAAAGTTTCGATGAAAGCGGAATAATAATTTGTGTAAGGAGAAGAATCACAGGATATAAAAGAAACGATATTCTTTTAAGCGATCTCGAAAGGTTAGAAGATTTTGCTAGAAAATATAAATTGCACGTTGTTATAAGCGGAGTTTGTCATCCAGAAGATGTGGAAGGCAGAAAAATACTTGCTCATGTCATAGATGCGATGAGTGTGCTTTCTCATACCAAATTGGCATTTCTCGGAAGGAACGGTAAATTTTTTGAAAGGGCTTGTGTTTCTGGTTGTGATATCTTTCTACACTCTCCATTACCTCCTTATGAGGCTTGTGGTACTTCATGGATGCGCGCAGCTCTAAATGCTGTACCCATAATTTCAACACGCGATGGAGGTGTTCTAGAAGGAATAATACATGGTTACAATGGCTGGCTATTTGGAAAAAACAGAATGGACGAAAATGAAAGCTATAACGATATAAAAGAGCTTTATGACGTTCTCGAGAGCGTGCTTTCTTTGATAAAAAATGAAAGAGAAGAATATTTCAAAATCTGCTTGAATGCGCTTGCAACAATAGGAAGCTATTTCAATACAAAAAGAGTACTGAAGGAATATATTGCAAAGGCATATCAATAAAGGAAGGTGAGTACCTTTATTTTGCTATGGGGTTTTTCTGTGCTCAAGTATGTCAAAAACCATAGCAAATGAGGTGTAAAAAATTATAGAAAAATAGACAATTGACGAATACAAAAGAGAAAAATTTAAATATATCTTTTATAAATTCCAAGCTAATGTTTAAGATCAGTAAAGCAAATTTCATCAAATGGAAAAAACATGTAACAGGATTTCTCTATTGTTAAGAGGCTTTTAAATTTTCCCTTTGACATCCACTCATAAAAATTTCTTGGGGTGGTTTCTGTGGTGCCATGTCAGAGATGTGGTGTCTCTGTGCCGGTTGAGGTGAAATCAATCCTCGTGGAAAAAACATGTGTTGCAGTGGTGGACCTGAAAAAATCTTACTGTGTAAAGTGTGCTGGAGAAAGGTTAGAGGAACTTAGAAAAATTCTCAAAAAAACAAAAAACCTGCTGGCAGTGGCTTCTTACCTCAAAAGAAACGAGGAAATAAAAATTTTAGAGGGATAGTAACTTTTCTTTTGCTTCTTCAATTTCTTCTTCAAACTTTCTTAACTTTTCTCTTCCACGAAGGAACTTTTCATTTGCTTTTTGCGCAAGTACAGCGATGTATTCTTTATTCACAAAAACTTTTTTGTTTAATGCAAGAAGCGTTTCAATCCTTTCAGAAGATGTTATTCTTGCAATATTCTTCTTTAGTGAAATTATACCAGAGTTGCGCAATCCGCTTTCATTTGCTATCACAAGAAGCGCCTTAGCATGCTCAAGTGTTTTACATGCAACATGCAAAATTGGTGGTTGTGCAAGTAACCAGACTTCATGCAAACCATTTTCAACAGCTTTTACTATTTACTCGGCGTTAACATTTCTGTGCCACTTTCCCAGAAATTTACATGCCTTTTTTTCACCGAAACTAGGAACATCTATTACGCAAATCCTTCCAGCGCAGCTGGAAAGGGTTGCGAAAAAAGGGAAGGAATTTTATTTTTTCGAGGAGAGGGAGTATTTCTCTATCAACTTTTCCTTCATTAATGTGTTCTTGAAGGGTTTTCATTACGCGTGTCTTAAACTTTTCCCATTCCATATTCCTCAAACCCTAAAGATACTAACGCTTTTTTCAGGTGCATGAAATTCGGAGAGTAGAATAAATGAGCTTTGCATAAGCAATCGCTACAACCAAAGTGAAGAACGGGAATGAAAAGCTCTCCAAGAACCTTGGCACTTTTGCATTCCTCTTCTTTTTTTGCATTCCTCTTAATAAAAATAGCTTTTACTTCTGTATGCTCTCTAAAATAATCGATATGCCACTTCTTTTTCTTTTTTAGTTTTAAATGTCTTTGTATACGCTTTTCTAAGTTGTTCTGCGCACTTCCTATATAGCAGTAAAAGCCTTTCCTAAAATCAATTTTTCCAAGTGCACCTATGTGTATTTGTTTGTTTTCCGGAAGAAAAAGAATTAGCGCATATATTCCGCGCATAAAAGGCTATTTTTTTTCGTTCTTTAAAAACGCTTTCATTATTTCAATTGGAAGAAGTATAACAACCTTCTGATTCTGATCTGTTGAAATTTCAGCAAGAGTGTGGAGCGTTCTTAAATGTAGCGCCTCAGGTGCTTTTGCAATAAGCTTTGCTGCTTGTACAAGATTTTCTGCTGCTTTTACTTCTCCCTCTGATTTTATTATCACAGCTCTTCTTTCCCTCTCTGCTTCAGCCTGTCTTGCCATCGCACGCCGCATTTCTTCCGGAATTTCTATATCCTGTAGTCTAACGCCTGTAACATCTATACCCCATTGGTCGGTAATTTCGTCTACAATCTTTCTTATATTCTCTGCGACTTCATCTCTTTTTGCAAGTAGGTCATCAAGTTCAACGCCGCCTATTACATCTCTTAACACTGTTTGAGCATACATCATTGTTGCATATCTGTAATCCTCTACATTCAAAACAGCTTTTTCAGGAAACTGAACGCGAAAGAAAACAGTCGCATTTATTTTCACAGGAACATTATCTCGGGTGATAACTTCCTGCTTCGGTAAATCTATTGTTTGTACCCTTAGATCGATTTTTGTGAGGTTTTGAATTACAGGTGCTGCCCAAACAAGGCCGGCATCAAGCAGGCCTTGGAATTTTCCCAAGGTGAAGAGTATACCCTTTTCATACTGGTAAATAACCTTTATTCCTGAAATTGCATAGGGGCGCTAAGAGAATACCAGGGGCTTTTAGTTCAATGGATTTGCTTAATAAAACATCACAGCCCCTAAGGCAAACAAAAGAAAAAATACAAGAAGCTGAAGTAGATTTTGCCTCATATATTCACGCTCCTTATTTGCAGTGGCAGGCGATTTTAAGAATTGATACTACTTCTCCTTTGGTGGGACATCCTCCCGTCCCTAAATCACTCCAAAGGCAAAGATTCCCGTCAGCCTTTTTGTACGCTTGCTTCCACTGATTATAAGCATTAAAGACGTTTGGTAGAATTGCGCTATTTCCATTACATTCCTCGTTTACCCACTGCATGCAATAAGAATTGAAGTTCTGCTGTGCCTCTACGTTTTGTGAGGGTGAGGTTATTCCCTGCAGGAAAAAAGCGGTTAAGCCGAGAAGGACAAGAATAGCAATAGCTATAATCACCAAAGTGTTCATCGGGAGCTCTATTCCTTTTGTCCGCATAATTCTATTCCTGAAAATAAGGTTATATAAACCTTTTGTCTTGAAGAAGAAAAAGAAAAAATAATAAATTTTTAAATTACGACTTGCTTTCAATGTAATGTATTGCTTTATTACTCTTCCTCCCAGTCTTCTTCCCATTCTTCTTCAAAATCTTCCCCCCATTCCTCCTCCCATTCCTCTGCTATCATGTTTTTGAATACCACCCTGCGAGTATATAAGCTTTTTTGAAACAGTGTTTTACATGAAAAATCCATTCAAAAACATACACTTCGAGGATACTGAAAGCATTATCAACATGGCATTTTCGCATGCCTCACAAAAAGCCGCAAAAACAATTGTTAAAGGTAATAGAACAGAAATAGCAAAAGAAAAGGAGTGTGTGCGAATAGAAACAGCTGGAAGCATAGCAGCAAAGCGTTTGTTGCTAGTTTTTAAATCTTTTCCAAACCTTGACAAAATACCAGAAGTTTATCTCCAGCTCCTAGAAATTTACATGAAAAAAGATGTTCTCAAAAAAATTCTCGCAAGTGCGAATTGGACAAGGAAAAAAATCCTTGAACTCAAACGAATATACTTGAAAAAACTTAAGGGCGTTACCTCTGCTTCGCAGGCAAGGACGCTTAGAAAAGAATTTTACGGAAGGATAGCATCGCTTTTTAAAAGACTAAAAAAACAAGGATTTGAAAATTTGTACATTCTTCTTGAATTGAAAAAACTTCCGGATTTTGAAGAAACAAAAACAATTGTGTTAGCAGGATTACCAAATGTTGGAAAATCCTCTCTGCTATACGCCCTTACAGGAAGCAAACCAAAAATAAGGGAATATCCTTTCACAACTCAAGGATTAATGCTTGGTTATATAGAGCATAGAGGAAAAAGAATTCAGGTTATAGATACTCCGGGGTTGCTAGATAGAGCTATAGAAAAGAGAAACAAAATAGAAAAGAAAGCAATAGTTGCCATAAAAGCGCTTGCAGATATAGTTGTTTACCTCTTTGATATAAGCGGTATAACTCCATGGAAAGACCAAGAAAATCTTTTCAGAGAAATAAAAAAAGAGTTCTCCGAAAAAGAAATGATAGTTGTAGCAAATAAGATAGATATTGCCAACGAAGAGCTTGTAAAAAAAGCCAGAAAATACATCACCATTTTCATCTCATGTAAAACAGGTGAAGGAATAGAAGATTTGAAAAAACAGCTTCTTGAAAAGTTTTAAATTTTTTACAGTTTTTTCCATTCATGCTTGAGCTTAGTAAAGACATTGTTGTTCCTTGTGTATTGCCAGCAATTTATGTTAAACCAATTAAAGCACTTTGTATAGCTGATTTACACCTCGGTTATGAAGGCATAATGGCAGAGTATTATGGAGTTTTTCTTCCAAAAACACAGTTCAAAGAAGAAATAGAAATGCTTACGCAGCTCTTAGAAAAGCTTGAAGGGAAAATAGAAAAAATAATTCTAAATGGTGATGTAAAGCACGAGTTTAGCGAGACAAGTTACCATGAATTTCGCGAAGTAAGCGAGCTTTTGCGATTTCTTGGAAAACACTGTGAAAAAATAATAGTTGTTAAAGGAAATCACGACAATTTCATAGCGCGTGTTACTAAAAAGTTTAAGAACGTAGAGGTTGTGGAGTGCTACGCGGAGAAAAATTTTGTGTTTTTTCATGGGCATAAAATGGTTAAAACATTAAGCGAGCTTAAGGGAAAAAGTGTTATTATTGCTCATGAGCATCCAAGCATAGCATTTTATTCTCCAGCAGGAAAAAAGGAAAAGGTCGCTTGCTTTCTTTACGGAAAGGTTTTTGGTTTTGAGATTTTAGTTTTACCAGCATTTTCTACATTTGCACAGGGAAGCGAAATAAACTTGCTTCCCAAAGAAGAACTCCTTTCACCGCTTTTGAGAGAAATTGATATAGATTCTCTCGAAGTTATACTTGTTGATAAAGATCTTGGAATAAAAAGACTTGCAAAACTGGGAGAACTTAGAAAGATTTTGTAGTAGAAGGAAAGTTTTATGTGATGTATAAAATAATTCTTTAGCTCATGGAAGTACTCATGTACATACTGCTTGCAACGATAATAGATAGTTTGCTCGCGTTTGTTGGAGTATTTTCGCTTTTGATGAAAGAAGGGTCGTTTGAAAATTAGTGTTTATACTTGTCTCCTTTGCTGCTGGGAGCTTGCTTGGAGGAGCTTTT
>JALSPV010000127.1 GCA_026985775.1 Candidatus Aenigmatarchaeota archaeon | reverse complement strand
AAAAGAGAGAATACTTGAAAGATTTAAGGAAAAAGTTCAGAGAGGAGATCCTATAAAGGGACCGTTCTATCCTAGAAGACCAGACAAGCTTTTCAAGCGCGTTGTACGCGGGATGCTTCCAAGAAAAAAAAAGAAAGGAAGAGAAGCCCTTAAAAGACTTAAAGTTTATATTGGAAGTCCAGAGAATCTGGAAGGAGAAAAAGTTGGAAAAAGATTAGAAGATGTTAGATGTAAGTTCATGTATCTAGGAGAAATATGCAAACACTTAGGGTGGAAAGAATGAAGAAAGGGGAAATCTTAACAGCTGTTGGTAAAAGAAAAAGTGCAGTTGCAAGAGCATATGCTGTAAAGGGTACAGGAAAAGTGATTATAAACAAAACTCCTTTGAATGTTTACGCAAACGAACTTGCAAGAATGATAATCTCCGAGCCTTTAATTCTCGCTGGAGAAGATGCAAAGAAAGTGGACATTTTTGTTAATGCTCGCGGTGGCGGTGTTTTTGGCCAAGCTGATGCCATAAGACAGGCAATAGCAAAAATACTTGTTCAGGTTAATAAAAAATTGAGAGACGTTTTCCTTGAATACGACAGATACTTGCTAATAGCTGATCCGAGAAGGAATGAACCACACAAACCAAGCAGAAGTAAGAAAGGGCCAAGGAGACACAAACAGAGAAGCAAAAGATAAATTACAGTATTATTTTTTCAATTTCCTTTGGAAATCTGGTAATAACCTTGCATTTATTCTTTTTCACAATTACATCGTCCTCTATCCTTATTCCAAAGCGATTCTTGAAATAAACACCAGGCTCAACTGTAAGAACCATGTTTTCCTTAAGCACCCATTTCTGCGAAGGAGCAAGCCCTTTTCCATCATGCACATCTACACCAAGCATATGCCCAAGAGCGTGCAAAAAACTTCCAGGATACTTTCTTTCAAGAATATCCCTTGCTAATTTGTCCACATTTTCTGCTATTTCACCTTCTTTTATTTTTGAAATACTTTTTTCCTGTGCTTCAAGCACAAACGAGTAAGCTTCTACAATTTCTTTTTTCCGCGTTAATAGAAATGTTCTTGTTATATCACAGCAATAGTGCCTATATTTCACACCAAAATCTATGAGCACAAGGTTCTTTGGGTAGCGCTTCTTGCTTGTTGTGTGATGCACGCGCGAAGAGTTTTCGTCAAAAGCAACTATTGTTGGAAAGGCTAAAGAGTAAGCGCCATATCTTTTTGCATGATACTCTATTTCAGCAGCTATTTCAATCTCGCTACTTTTTGTAAAATCAATGCTTTCAATTGTTTTTGATAGAGCCCTTTCAGCTATTCGTGAGGCTTTTTCTATTTTTCTTATCTCGCTTTTTTCCTTAATTTCGCGAAGCTCAAGGAGTTCATCAGAAATATCCACAATTTGCGCACCTATAAGAGCGAGCTTATCACGTATTCTTGCAGGTAGAAAACGCGCATTAATTCCAATTCTTCGAAAACGCTTCAGAAACTTTAGA
>JALSPV010000126.1 GCA_026985775.1 Candidatus Aenigmatarchaeota archaeon | reverse complement strand
AACACAACTTACACAGACGCAAACGGAAACTTCGTTTTAAGAATCTACCCCTACTTACAGCCCGGAAAACGCTACAAGGTAAGCGTGGTAACAGAAAAGGGCTACGCAGAAACAATAATAGAGACATGAAATATATTTTTGTTCATATTTTTTTCGAAAGAAACAAAATAGCAGCAATTACATGTGAGCAAAGTTTATCTGGATATAGCGAAAAGTGCTTGCAATCGCAGGCAAATTCTCCATCTTTTCCTATGCTTACGATATAAACATTTCCAGATGTAGAAACAACTTCAAAATAAATTCTTTTTTCCGTAACATGTGTTATTCTCACTTTCATTTTTTTCGCTTTCTCCAAAACCGAGAACATGATTACTTTTAACCTATAAAAGCTTAAATTCTTCTCGTGATGATTTTTAAAAAATGAGAAAAGGTGGGGGGATAGTAATAAAGTGTGTTGATGTATGGAAAGAATACGAAAGTGCAAGGGTTGAGGCGCTTCGTGGTATAAATCTTGAAATAAAAAGAGGCAAAAGAATAGCTATTCTCGGTCCTTCTGGGTCTGGAAAGTCTACACTTATGCACATTATAGGTTGTCTTGACAAACCAACGAAAGGAAAGGTTTATGTTAATGGTATAGATGTTTCAACACTTAACGAAGACGAGCTGGCGAAAATAAGAGGTTCTACAATAGGTTTTGTTTTTCAGTTTTTTTATTTAGTCCCTTATCTAAGTGCTCTGGAAAATGTCATGCTTCCTATACTTTTAACAAAAGGTAAAGCTGATAAAAAGCTTGCTTTAGAACTTTTGAAAAAAGTTGGGATGGAGCACAGGGCAAATCATTTACCTTCGCAGCTCTCGGGTGGGGAAAGGCAGAGAATAGCAATAGCAAGAGCTCTTGCAAATAATCCTGAAATAATTCTTGCGGACGAACCAACAGGAAATCTCGATACAAAAAGGGGTAAGGAAATAATGGATTTGCTCGTAAGACTGAATAAGGAAGAAGGAAAAACCATAGTAATGGTTACTCACGATTTGGAGATGGCAAAAAAGATGAAGAGAATTTTATATATAAAAGACGGAAAAATAGTAAAGGAGGTGAAAAAATGAAAATTAAACAAAATTTGTTGCTGGTTTTTGTTTTACTTTTTGGATTTTTGATTCCTGTCTCAAAGGCTGTTGGTGCAGGAAGCATTGTTGTGAGCTACGAGCTATCAAAAAATGTTTATTCACCGGGAGACGAAGGCTCGGTAATGCTTATTATTCAAAACCCCACGACTTTTCCGATTACAAGGCTTAAAGTTGGTGTTACCAGTGGGAACTGGATAAAAATTCTTGGAAAAAACCAGTTTTCGATAGATTCGCTTCCCGCCGGTGCATCGCAAAGGACAGGAATAGTTTTTGCGGTTAACTCAACTCCATTCCCAACAATTTCATGGATATACGTTCATTTATCTTACAAAGATTATAGTGGAGAAAAAAGAGAAGAAGATGTGGTAATACCTGTAACAATTCTCAATTCGCCGCTTCTTGAAATAAGACAAACGGGAAATAACGAAGTGAAAATAGGAGGGAGAGCAAAGATATGTGTCGAGCTTTTTAATCACGGACATGAGGCAAAAGATGTGTTGCTGATAATTAATACAACTTACCCGGAAATTTCAATAACACCTTCTCAGCTATACCTTGGAGATATCGCTCAGAAAAAACTTGCATGCTTCAACATTTCGCTTTCCCCGCTAATTCAACCGGGAATTTATGCACTTCTGTTGGTGGTTAAATACACAGATGCCCTTCACCTAAAAGAATACACAAGCGCATCTGCCACTTTTATAAAAGCAAAAGGGACAAGCGGGGTAATGGTTTATATAGAGAATCCAGAACTCAAAGAAGGTGAAAATATGCTTGAAATAACAATTGCGAATACAGGAACAGAAAAAATTCATGCTGTCTGGATGGAGATAGGCTCGCGAAGCATAAAGGTTTATCCTAAAAAGATTTTCATCGGAGAACTCGATAGGGATGACTATGATTCAGAAAGCATAAAAGTAGATGGACAATCAGGAAAACACACAATTACCGTAACCGTGCATTTTAGAGATGCTTTCGAGAAAGAACACGTGCAAACGTTTTCTCTTGAAATAAGCATTCCAGCAGAGAAGAAAAATGAAAATCCCCTCACGGAAAACAAGAGCTTATATGCAGGAGCTTTATTGTTAATCGTGATTTTGATAATTCTACTTTTGAGGAAAAAGAGGTAAGAGCCATATGCAGGAGCTTTTAATTTTGGTTTTAAAAAATCTTTCTCATAGAAAATTAAGAACATTCTTAACAGTTCTTGGTGTTATAATAGGAGTAGCAGCAATTACTGGTTTGGTCTCCGCTACACAATCAATCAATGAAATGATTTTAAAGGAGATCGAAAAATTTCAGACAAACATAATAGAGGTAGTTCCTGGCAACTTCAAATTAGCTTTTTCTATTTCTATTTTTGGTGGTACTCCAAGCATGCAAACACTTACAGAAAAGGATGTAAGAGCTATTTCTTCTCTACCTGGAGTTGATGTTGTTTCTGCAAGCGTAAAGTCAAGAGTTATAGTGGGTGTTGGAAAGGAAAAATATTCTCTAAACGCTTTTGGAATAGATAAGAATTTCGAAAAAGTAAATACAATAGGGATTCTTCGCGGAAGATATCCAAGAAGCGATAACGAAGTGCTTATTGGTTATTCTGTTGCATACGAGTTGTTTAAAAAAAATCTTAAGCTGAGAGATAAAATTATAATAGAAGGCAAACCGTTCAAAGTAGTTGGAATAATGAAAAAAGCTGGTGGTGTTTTCAAAGCGGTTGATACAAGTGTTTATTTAACTAGAGATTCCCTTCGAAAAATCAAAGGATTGAATAATAAATATGTGGATGATATTCTGGTAAAGGTTCGCGATGGTGTGGATCCAGAATATGTTGCAAAGAAAATAGAAGAAAAACTTCTCTCACTACATCATGTTACAAAAGATGAAAAAGATTTCACAGTATTTTCTCCTAAATTTTCAAAGGAAATAACGATGCAGGTTACCTCACTTCTTCAAACCCTTTTAGGGAGTATAGCTGGTATTTCTCTAATAGTCGGTGCCATAGGAATAGCAAACATGATGTTTACCTCTGTTCTTGAAAGAACGCGTGAAATAGGGATTTTTAAGGCAATAGGAGCTACAAAAAGAAAGATAATGCTAATGTTTCTTTTAGAAAGCGGAATGATAGGGCTTTTTGGTGGAATTTTAGGAATAATAGCAGGTTATGGTATGGGAGAAGCTTTTCTATATTTGCGCTATTATCTTCTCTCAAAGTCTGGAATAGAAAGCAGTGGCTTAAAGATTCCGCACGTACATTTTTCTCTTGAACTTTCCATTTTAGCTCTTATTGTGGCGTTTTTAACAGGAATAATAGCAGGTTTTTTACCCGCCAGAAAGGCTGCTAATTTAGAGCCTGTCGAAGCATTGAGGTATGAATAAAACAATCAAAAAGAAAGCGGTGTTGTTGTTAAAAGACATTCATGACCACCATTCTCCAAAAAACTTTCGACTGCTCTTATGAGCTTATCCAGCCACCTCGCGCTTTCTACGGGATATTTTCCTACTGCAGTCTCATCCGCTAACATAATTGCGTATGCACCAGATTTAACGGTATTGAAAACATCAATTGATTCAGCTCTGCTTGGTTCATAAAAATTTATCATCGAACGTAAAACTTCTGTTGCAACTATGAACGGTTTTTCATATTTTTTACATGTTTCTATTATTTTTTCTTGAACTACTGGTACAAGGTGTATTCCAAATTCTTTCCCAAGATCACCGCGGGCAACCATTACATAATCGCTTTCCTTGACTATTCTGTCGAGATTTTTTACGGCTTCCTTTGTTTCTATCTTTGCACATATCGGTAACCAGCTTGCATGATCACGCGCATTTCTAACGCATTCGTGGCTTTTGACAAAAGAAACCGCAATCATACCTTTCTCTGGTAATTCAAGCTCTGGAATTTTCTTCCAGTGTCTTACGTCCACCATTATATGTTCGAAATCTATCTTTGTTTCATTGGTATAAGCGGTGTTTATTCTCGCTATATCCATTCCTGCCTTTTCAAGCTCTCTAATAAGGTGTTTAGAAGCGGGACCTATTGTGCATACAATTTTTGTTCTCCTTTCTTTTTCCGTCATAGAAAGAGAATTTCATAATGAAAAAGAATATAAACTTTTCTGATATAGGCGAAGATACCATCGGTAATTGACGATTCTTAATAAATGTCTTTCCTGTCGCATATCCATTGTACAACAGAGATGCATGAACTCGCAAGATAAGAGCGTTTTTCAAGAGAAAGTTTTATTCCGTGTCTTAACACAAAGGCTTCATCGTTCTTTGCAATTCCTTTATGATCGCCTAGCACAAATACAGGGTTTTCTCCTATTTCCACATTTTCTATATCTTCTCCGCGCTCGTGTAAAAGGTAAAAGTTTCTACAACCTTCTTCAAGCAAATCTTTTATAATGTCTTGAAAGCTTCTTCCTGAAATTTTTATTCCGTTGTAAAGTTCCACCCAGTTTTTATCTCTTCTACCTCTGAATTTATCAAGGGCCTTTCTTATCCAGGAAGCTATTGATCGCTCATCTGGTGCAACCTTTCTTATTTCTGGATGAAAAACTAATGTTTTCGGTGGTTCGGGTGCACCATTGAGTACGATAAAAATTCTTGTGTCATTTCTTATTCTGTGAGAAAGCCAGAGCGCAGCTATTACACAACGGGCAACTAAATCCATGCGCTTTCCAGAGCTTGGTAGATCCTTCAAGCTGAATTCGGGTGATGTTATTGCGTGACTCCACAGTATAAATGTACGCATGACAAACTAATGATTATTAGAACTATATATAACCTATTTCTCTTTCTTCTTTATTTTCACGTCCACAATGTTTTCAAGCGTTTTGTCTACGGAGCGAATAATCCTTTTAACATCTTCTCTTTCTATGCTTTTACTTGTTATGACAAATAAGTCCACATCCGTGCTTTTTTCCATCTCTCCTCTTTTAATACTTCCCAGCAATTTCACCTCGGCATCTTCAATAGCATTTTTAATGGCAGAAATCACTTTTGGAAGCCATGATTCCCATTTCTGTATTTTTTCTTCGCGCTTTTTCAAGTTCAAATCTATGTATTCCTGAATTTCTCGCTTTGAAACATTTCTGTAGCACACTTCAATTAAAAAAGAAGAGAGAATCATTAGCATGAAAATTAAAATGTTTTTTGGGCCTTTTGTGAACATATTCCAAAACAAAATAGAAATTGCAAGAACAGAAAAACCAGCACCGAATAACGGTATAATGGCACGTATTTTTAGTTTATTTCTCAATTTTATGGCAGCAAGGTTTATGAAGAAAAATATTAGAAGAAACCCACAGCTTCCAGCTGTTGCTATTGATTCGAGATTTCCAAAAATAGAAAGTAGAATCGATAGTAAAGATATTATCAAAAGCCCTTCGTAGGAGTTTTTCCAAACTTTTTTGCTGAGCGTTTGTGGTAATTGTCCATATTTGGCAATCAAATAGCTTATTCCAGCAGTCCCATACAGTGTGGCGTTAATTGCAGAACTAGTAGAGAAAAGTGCAGCAATTGAAACGATAAGAAAACCAAGTGTACCGAAAATAGGTTTTGCCACTATCGCGAGAACGTAATCTTTTGCTTTAATTATAATGGAAAATGGAAGTGTGCCTATCGTGATTATTGCTATCAGAACGTAAATTAGGGTAACGGAAATTATCGAAAGATAATAAGCTTTTTTGTAAATACTTACATCCTTTATATCGTTTCCTATGTTCGCGATGAGTTCAAAGCCCTCGTACGCTAAAAATATTATCATTCCCCCTGCTATTACCCGCACTATGTTTACATAGTCTTCCACATGAAAATGTGAAGTATTTAGAAAAAGGATACCAGCGGATGCCAGTCCCAAAAGAATAGCGAGTTTAGTAAAAACAAGAAGGTTCTCTGTTTTGCTGCTGAGGATTATACCAAATGCATTGATCACTGTGAAAAGGAGAATGGCGACTGCCGATAAAACCTCTCTTGGGATGTGAAAAAGATTTGCCGCATACGCTCCAAATGCATATGCATAAAGACCCAGCATTACTATGTAACTCATCAGCAAAAGGAGATTCAACGTTCCCGTAAAAACACCTGTTCCAAAGGCTTTTATCAAAAACTCAACCGTTCCACCACGGCTTGGAAATCTCATGGAAAGCTTGGAATAAGAATAGCCTGTCAAAAGAGCTATTGTTCCGGCTAGTAAAAATGATAGCGGCGCAGCGCTTCTGGCAAGATATATGCTAAGACCAAGAACCGCGAAGATACCGCCACCTATCATTCCGCCTACTCCTATGCAGTACGCTTCTTTAAGCCCAATCTTTTTCTCCATACTCTAATTCTTGAGAAGAATCAATAAAAGTTTAAGATATCGGTTCGCAAATTATTTTATGGAGAAAGAACTAAAACTCTGCATAATAGATTCTGATTATTTCAAGGAAGGTTCGCAAACTTACGTAAGGCTGTGGTGTGTAGATGAAAACAGCAAGCGTGTCTGCGTAATTTTTAGGAACTTTAAACCATTTTTTTATGTCCTTCCTGCAGATGGTAAAATAAAAGAGTCAAAAGAAAAAATAGAAGAAATTCTCAAAAAGAGAGGGTTTTCTTTTGAAATTGTAGAAGAGAAAAGAAAACTTGGGATTGAAGAAAAAAACTTTCTCAAAGTATATTGTAACCATCCACAGGAAATGCAAAAGATGAGAGATGCTATAAAGCATTTAGAAATTAAAAGGGGCGGAGAGTTTTTGATAAACGAGTACGAGTACGAAATAAACTTTTACAAAAAACTTTTGATTTTTTACGGAATGGGCGGTTTTTCGTGGATAAAAGTAAAGGGAAAGGATATGCGTAAAAATTGGAAGGTTGACAAGGTAATAGTATGCGATGAAACACCTGAAATACTCGAAGAAAAAAGGATACCTGGATTAAAAATGCTTGCATTCGATATAGAAGCAGTTGAAGAGGCAGGGAAATTCACTGTAATAATGGTTTCTCTTTACGGGGAAAATTACAGAAAGGT
>JALSPV010000125.1 GCA_026985775.1 Candidatus Aenigmatarchaeota archaeon | reverse complement strand
CGTTGCCTGAAGCTGCTGCTGAAAGGTCTGAAGCTGTGCTATAACCTGCTGTGCTTCTGGTGGAAGAGTTACAGCTGCCATGAAAGCTGTTTTGAAAAACAAGGTTTATAAAATTTCAGAAAAGCCAAAAATCATGAGTTTGTATACATCAAAAGAGGAAGTGTTCGAAAAGGTTTACGAGAAATACATCAAGTGTAGTCTAACTTTTCCAACAAGAGGAGAATTTGAGAAATTCTTCGAGAAAATTTTTCATAAAGAAACAAGTTTAAGAAATGTACAAATGAAATTAAAGCTTATCGAGTTGCTTCGTAAAAATAGCGAAAAACAGAAAGATTTAAGATTAATGTAAAAAAACAGAAAATGTGTGGGCCCGTGGTGTAGCGGAAGCACGCCGCCTTCGCAAGGCGGAGGTCCCGGGTTCAAATCCCGGCGGGTCCACCAATTATTAACATTTTGTGTGGATATATGTCCATCTAATGAAAATAAATCTTTATATTTCTCTTTTCCTGCAATATTTTTTGGTGCTGTTTATGGATATAAAGGAGTTTTCAACGTATGCAAAGCACACATGGTGCCCGGGCTGCGGAAATTTTGCGATAGAATTGGCGGCAAAACAGGCTTTCGTAGAGCTTATAAATGAAGGAAAGATAAAGAAAGAGAACATAGTAATACTCTCAGGTATAGGATGTCATGCGAAGATAAGCGACTACATAAATAATGCGAATTCTTTTTACTCGCTTCATGGCCGTGTGCCTGCACCGGCAACTGGAATAAAACTCGCTAATCCAGAACTTGTTGTCGTTGGTTTTGCGGGAGATGGAGATGCATACGGTGAAGGTTTAGAGCATTTGATATTCGCTGCAAAGAGAAATACAGACATAACAATGATAATTCACAACAACAGACTGTATGCACTGACAACAGGACAGTTTGCTCCTACTTCTCCAGCAAACTTTCCAAGCAGATCAACGCCAAAAGGAGCACCAGAAGATCCGCTCAACCCAATTGAACTAATGTTAGCAAGCGGCGCTACTTTTGTAGCACGCGGTTTTTCTGGAAACATTCAGCATTTGAAGTTTCTAATAAAAGAAGCTGTAATGCATAAGGGTTTTGCAATAATAGATGTGCTTCAGCCTTGCATAACCCTTTTCAATTCCTATGATTTTTACAGAGAGAGAGTTTATGATTTACAGGAAGAAGGACATGATACGAGCGATTTTGAAGCTGCTATGAAAAAAGCAAGAGAGTGGAATTATACAGACGGAGAGAGCAAAAAAATACCGATAGGTATTTTTTACAAAGTTGAAAAACCTTGTTTTGAGGAGCGCGTTTTAAGAGGTAAAAAACTCTGCGAACTAGAAGAACCAAAAATAAAAGAAGTTTTACAGGGGCATGTGTGAGAGGCTATGGTAAAGGAAATTGTTCTAACATTGGTGAATTTATTTAATATAGCTGTGGCTGCAACGCTTCTCATTCTTACAGTAAATGCTTATCGCAAGTACCGATTAAGAATTTTCAAAAATGCATGGATGTTTATAATTCTCGCTTCCGTTCTTTG
>JALSPV010000124.1 GCA_026985775.1 Candidatus Aenigmatarchaeota archaeon | reverse complement strand
TTTGGAGAAGGTAACGAGAGCGCAGAAATCATGATAATAGGTCTTGGACCAGGAAGAGAAGAAGATAAAACTGGTAGACCGTTTGTTGGTGCTGCTGGAAAGGTTTTGAATAAATTTCTCGCCTATACCGGACTTAAAAGGGAAGAACTTTACATTACTAATGTTGTAAAGTGCATACCTCCAAATAATAATCCGAGCGAAGAACAGATAAAAGTATGTATGCATGCATAATCTTGAAAAAGAGATAGAGATAGTAAACCCAAGAATAATAATCCCACTCGGAAAAATAGCATGCTCTTTTGCATTGCGTGAAATTTTTACAAAACTCCCTCCTATGCATAAAATTTGCGGAAAGGCTTTCAGAACAAAACTTTGTGGAAAACTTCGGGAAATTATACCGATGTATCATCCTGCTGCAATACTACGTAACCCTAAATTAAAAGAAGAAGCAGTTTCTCACTGGAAACAACTTAAAAATATTTTAAAAAATCAAAAAAATTCAAAAAGTCTACTCGATTTCTATTTCCTTTTCTTTTTCTTCTTCTACATAAGCTTTCTTTAATCTTATTTCAAGCACACCATCTTTAAATTTAGCTTTTGCTTCTTCTGGGACAACTTGTACTGGTAATGGTATTACTCTTCTTACTGCTCCATATCTTCTTTCCTGCATTACGTAATTTTCTGCACTTTCTTTTCTTTCTTCCTTCTTCTCAGCTTCTATTATTACGCTGTCTTCCGTGGCCTTCACTTTTATTTCTTCCTTGCTAAATCCTGGTAAATCTGCTCTTATTATTATTTCATCCTTTGTTTCCGCTAAATCTGTAGGAATATTTCCAAAGTTAATCTCTTTTTCTAATCTTGGAAATTCAAATCCTGTAAATGTATTAAATGCGCTTTTCCAGATATCCTGCATTAATCTGTGCAAATCCTCTTCCATTCTTCTAATTCTGTCAAATGTTTCTTCGAACCAGAAAGGTGGCCTATCTTTCTTTTTCATTTTACCACCTCCGTTTTTGTTTGTATATATGTAATTACCAACTAATTGCTTATAAAGATTTCGCTGATAGTAAGCTATGACATCGAACGAAGAATATAAAATATTTTTATGAAAACATAGAAAATCTGATGAGAAGATTACTCATCACAAGCCCTTGTTGAAACAATTTCTCCGCTTGGTGAGATAAGAATAGCTCTATCTCCTGAATCGTTCCATATGATTCCTGTGATATTTCTGTAAAGTTTTATTGCATTACCCGGTTCTAAAATCGTTTTGTTAGCAAACACAAACTCGCTTGTAGAGCCTTGAGAGTCTCTTATTTTCCATCCCTTCAAATCAATATTTATATCACCCGTGTTTCTTATCTCTATATACTCTTTGTCTTCTCCACCTTTGCATTTAAGATACGAGATTTCAACTTTTTTAATTCCTTCCACCTTTTCAATGAACCGCATTATTTTCTTCATATTTTCTTTCATCTCATTTTCAAGAATCTCTACTTTTTTAAAAACTTCATCTTTTTTACACGTTCCTCGAATTTTTGAAAAATTACCGTTTGCTGTTATTCTTGCGTAAGCTTTTCCGCATGGAAGGGAGAGTCTCGAATAAATACCCGTGACGTTTTGCTCTATCTCCAGTACAGCTTCTGGTTTCTCGAGCTTCCAGTATTTATGGAAATATGTTTCTTCAAAACTCAACTTTTTACTAGGAGCAAGAAGTATGCCTTTAATTGCTTCTGGCGAAAGCATTATTTCTATTTTTTCAAAACCGTTTTTATAAACGTACTTTAGCTTGTTCTCGCTAACCTGTTTTTCAAAGGAATATGGTAAAGAAGAATGAAGCGAGCTGGAATTTTCAACAAGCGAAAAAGCCGAAACCGGCAACTCTGAGTCAGATGTCTGAAAAGTTCCTGCAACAAAAGGTATGGAGAGAAGACCGGCAAGAATAAAAGCTGTTTGAACGAGCTCACTGCCATTCATGAAACCAATTCAGCTATAAAAATATATAAAAAATTTTATATCAGTAAATATATTTCATACTATACACTATTATCCCACATTTTCTTAAATGGGCAGTACCAAGATAAAATGGGGCTGAATTTCTGAACCCCATTACAAATATTAGCCCAATATCCTGTATAAGGCCATGGTTGTTGTAGCAAAAAGCTAATAAATCTGGCTTCTGGTGCTGGGAAACAATAGTTAAAATCCGAAAGATCTTCGAACGGCAGCCCTATACCTTTTTGTAAAGAAACCCATATACACCTTCTACAGCAATGTGCATCATCTGCACAGGGAGTTTCCTTCCATTTGGTGCAGAGTTCACTGTCTTCGCATTTCTTTTTCGGATCGTCGCAGCTTGCAACCCATATCTGTGCAAACGCATAGCACGGTGAGGCAAGGTAAAATTCGTGAACAGATGGGTCGTAACCGACCTTAACTCCGTGTGTTTTCAAAAAATCTTTGAATTGTGGAGGCATAATACTCCAGAGATTTCCAGGGATGGCTTTGCCACCATATTTGTTTGCGTTCATCATTTTTATTCCACATATTTTTCCATTTTCCATAGCATACTTTAATTCATCTTTTTTCACGGCGCGCGGATACATTTCTGTGCCCTTCAGACAAATAGCATTTTTACAAATTTCCTTTTCCTTTTCGTATATCTCATATTTTGCCTCCATTTTATGGATAAAATAAGTCGTTAAGAATGTTATACTACCAGCAACAAAACAATTTCCAAGTGTTTTAACCCTTAATTTAGGATTTTCCATAACTTCTTTTACAGTACCAAGAAAATCACTTTCCCATTCATCTTTTTCTTTATTCCAAGTGAGTATAAATAGTAGAGATTCCTCTGGTTCTGGTTTTTCTTCGAAGATTTTTAATTTTTGTAGGAGTTTCTTTTTCGCATTATAAACATAGGTATAAATAGTATCTTTTTTTGCTGTAAAAAATACTGTCCACAAAAGTTCTTGCTCTATGGGCTGTCCTTTATAGTAATAATTCCCATTTTTTTCCTTAATAATACCCTCTTTTTTCATTTCATCTAAAGTAAGAGCTGCTATAACGCCGGCTGGTGCACAAAATCGAATTTTCCCGTTGTCAACTAAGGTTTTAAAAAATTCTATCGTCCCGCCTTTTATTCCCGATAATTTTTCCATAAGAGAAAGACCTTTCAGAGAATCTGTTTTTGTTATTATTGTTGCGCGCAGATTTTTTAAAAAGCCAGCATTTGAAAGCATAGTTTCAGTATTTTTTGTGACCGATTCCATTAGTTCTGCATTTTTTTCAAGGGGTTCTGCATCCTTTTCACCGGATTTTACAAGTTTCCTAAGCCCTTCTTTAAGTTTTTCAAAACTTTTTGTGAATCTACTTTCCCCATTTTCATCTTTTAAAACTATTTCTATTCCTTTGGAAAACGCATCTTTTGTTTTTTCTAATACGAATTTAACTGAACGCCCTAAAAGTCTTAGTCCCTCACCAAGAGAACCTTCTAAAGCAGCTTTGCCAGCTGTTTCAATAATTTTTCCACTTATTTCAGCAATCTTTCCACCAAACTCAGCAATTTTTTCTTCGGGAAGCAATAAAAGAAACACATCGAGATAAACCCATCCGCTCCAGAAACCGCTTTCAACATTATCATAAGAATCCCAATAAACTATGTATTTTGGATCTCCAAATGCGGGAAGGGCATTTAAAGTTAATATATGCAATTCCTGTGGTAAGTCTATTTCAACTCCACATGGTTCAGTTGAATTGAGAGGAACCTTACAAACTTTATTTCCTCCTCCAAATCTGTTGAAATAATCGTATTTTTCGTAATTTTTTGCGACCGTTACGAAAGCTTCTACTAATCTATTTGTTGTTTTGGATGCTTCTGCATTCAGCTTCCAGTCCTTACCCATAACAAGATAAGCGGCACCAAAAAGTACAAGCAAGAGTACAAGAACTTTTACGACAATTTCAAGGTTCAGCTGGATCGCCTTGACTTTAAGCATTTTTCACACCGTAGTTAAGTGTTTTATCAATATTTTTAATAATATGATTTAAAAATTCATTAAATTTACTCCCAAAAAGGAAGAGGACAAGAAGGAGTATGAAAATCATACAAATTAACAAATAAAGAATTTTTACCGAGACAGCTTTTTTACTTCTTTTCATTTTCATCCACCGAAAGCTGTTTTTAATATGTTTATAAATGAAAATGTTGCACTCTTTGAATACGTTACGAGAAAGAAAACAACAACCGCTATTATTACAAAAACCACAACGGCGAAGAGTATTCTCGTTGAGAGGGAAACACCCTTTTGTTTCATTTATTTATCTCCCTCCTGCGAGCATTTTTGCTATTTGTGAAAGCAAGTCTATGCTTTTTGTTCCGCTGTTTCTGGCTACTATTACAAAAAACACAACAACAATTATCGCTATTACCATAAAGACCAAAAGCACGACTGTCTGTATTGAAAGTTCTCTCGTCATTTTTCCACCTCAAACACATGAGATTGGTAAAAGCTTAAACCACCAGTACTTTGCAAAGGATAAGCAAAGGGTAGTTTTAATTTTGGGGGATAGGAAAACGAGAGCAGCGATTACAATAATTACAAGTATAGCAGCAATTAAATATATTATTGCGTGCATGGTTATTTTAAGTCCTTCACTTTCCATTTACTTTATCACCCACTTAAATATACTTTCCATTCCAGCTGTTAAATATATAATTATTACAAGCGCAACAACTATGAATACCACGATTATTATGAGTGTTTCGAATGTTAATTCCATCTATTTCACCATTCCAAAAATTTTTGCTATGGGTGAAACAGAGAGCATGATTATGGCGAGTACAATCAAAAAACCAACAATAATCCAAATAAGGTAGTAAAATTTTAATTCCATAATTTTTTTGTAATTTAAAAGAAATATATAATAGTTATGAAGGGATCTATGGAAATCAGTTATGATACACTCGTAGACGGTATAATAGTGATGGTAATGATTGTTATTTTCACAGCTGTTATTATGACATATCTCAACGCACAGGACTTAATAACTTCTGATATGATTGCCCAAAAAATTAGTTTTGCACTCAAAGAAGTTTATGCAGCAGGAAATGGTGCTAATCTGATTCTCAAGCTTCCGAAACGATATTGCGAAATAGAAATAGATCAAGACAAAATAAAGGTAACTACAGAAACTAAAATATGGGAAGTAATAGTTAATTTTCTTAGGCTTACAAATATATGGCTTCTTTTTGGACTCGAACCAAATTTTGGGGAAACTACTATAGAAAATCCTGTTGGAAAATATTTGGGAAATGGTTTCAAAGGGAACTGCAGCAAACTATATAATAAAAAATTGGAAATTTCGTATAAAAACGGCGAGGTGTATGTGCGCGAAATCACAATTTGAAAGGCTTGTTTTCAGTGTGGCTTACGCATTTATATTACTTCTTTTAATCATAATTTTTTCTGAGATTCCCTTGACAATAACAGTAGCATATAAGGAGGCATATAATTCCCTCGATGCGACAACAACATTTAGTACATTGATTGTATGTCTTGGTACTGAGATAAACCCAGAAAAATTAAAGCCTTGTGTTGGTGATTTGAGCGAGCATATAAAGGTTGAGGTAACAGACTTGATAACAGGAAAAAAATATATTGCAAGCAATGCGGCTTTTTATGAATGGCATGTTGAATATTGGAATGAATTTGATTATCCCTTAAAAATTGGTAACGAGATACATCCTGCAAAAGTAAGGATAGAATTTTTAAAGTTTACACTTCTTCCGGGGTGAAATAGGTGAAAATCTCAAAAACTATGAATATTGTGAAAAAAGCACAAACACATTTTGTGATGCTCGTAATAATTTTATTTCTTACAATGATAGGAGCTGTAGCCGTGACACTTTTTTCCTTGTGTACAAAGCCCTTTACTCGGAATTTATGGTTCTGTCCAGGAATAAGTATAAGATATTATGTAGAAAATTATCATGAAATACCTTATAAAACAGAACTTCTTGTTTATACTTTTTTGAAAACTAAAACAAAGTTAAGTATATATGATTGTATACGATATTTGGATTGTGTTAAGGATACAGATGAAGAACTATGTAAAGAAGTTTATGGAAATAACTATGAAAACGAGACGTGTGAGAAATTTATCAACGAGACACTTGAAAAACTATGGAATGCACAAATAAAATTAGATTTTTCTGGATATGAGTTCATTGAAAATGAAGGAAAAATAGAACATTCGATACCAGTGAAAGTAGAGAAAGAAATTTCAATACCATTTCCCAAAAGAAAAATAAAGCTTTGCTTCACGGTGTGGTGAATGCACCTTCAGGAATTTTTACTCCTTGGTATGGCCGTTTTCATATTTTATGTAGCATTCGGTGGCGCAAAAACACTGCTTATAAAAGCATCCGAAAATATAAAGGGTGAGCATCTTAACGTAATGGTACCGCTTTCTTATACGGAATTTATCGATGAAATGAAATTGGATTTTCAGAACATATTTAACTTTGTTCTTTACGATGTTGCGAAAAATGGTGGTATAGAGAAACCAGAAAAAATTCTTCAAAGAGTTTATACAGAAATAAAAACACTCATTTTACAAAGAAAATTTTCTGGAGAACCTGGGATAAACTTATTTCCGTCTATAGAGGATTTTGCAAGTGCTCAAGGAAGTTATGTGAACATTTCAACAAAGGCATATATTGTTGCAAGTACCTTAAAAGCAAAAAAAGAAATATGGAAAGATTTTTATTCTCCATTTAGATTTGGTTATCTTTACGAAAAGGCAGTACTTTTTTATCAAATCGCATTTGAAAACAAATCGGTATTTTGTATAAGCTGGGATGGTAACGGTGGTATAACACTTAAAGGAATATCTCCCGGAGATAAAAAAATACACGCAGAAATTTATTGGAATACGTTCTATGGTGTATGTAAAAATGAAATAAATGGAAAGTGTGAAAGTTTTTCGAAGGGTGATAATAATTATCAAAAGTTTTCCTGCATTCTTGATAATGAAAATACGTGCAGCGTTAAAATAGGTTTATTTTTTAACAACATAACAATTTATAAAAAAGAAATGAACGACGGATATTTTCCACTTTTATTTTTTAGAGGAAAGCCAATGGAGATATGCGTCAACATAAAAGAGTACCTACCTTCGATAATAAGAGAAAATATAGATAAAGATCACGGGCTTTTACCTAGAAGAGTTACAGGAAGAACATATTGTGATGGCGAAGACAGCGCATGCGGTACAACAGAATTTTTGGG
>JALSPV010000123.1 GCA_026985775.1 Candidatus Aenigmatarchaeota archaeon | reverse complement strand
TAGCGTTAGCCTTTCAAAAACCGTTTCATCGCTTACAACAAGCTCAATTACATAATCCACATCCAAAAGCTCTGCTTGTTTTGGGGTGCGTGGGTATCCATTAAGAAGAATCACCTTAGCATCTTTAAGCTCTGCGATTTTCTTCTTTACTATTTCTGCAACAATTTCGTCCTGAACTATTTCTCCTCGCGCAAGAATTGGAGCTATTTTCTTTCCGAGCTCGGTGCCTTCTTCGACTTCTTCACGTAAAAGATCGCCGACAACAATTAGCGGGATTTTAAGTTTTTCGCTCAGAATTTTGGTGATAGTATCCTTTCCAGAACCAGGTTTTCCTATGAAGGCGATTATTTTCGCCATGAAATTTTTAGGTTTTGTGATGTATTTAAGTTTCATGCCGGTGAACGCTGGTCCAGAGTTTTTCAAGGCGCAGGAGAGGTATTTGAAAGCCAAAACTCGCGAGGAAAAAATAGAAGCGCTTGAGGAAATGATAAGGCTCCTTCCAAAACATAAGGGTACTGAAAACATGCTTGCCATGCTCAAGGCGAAGCTCGCAAAGCTGAGAGAGCAGGAAGAGAGAAGAGCAGGAAAAAGAAGGGGTGGTATAAGAAAAGAGGGTGATGTGCTCGTTGCTGTAATAGGTTTCGCAAACTCGGGAAAAACAAGGTTAATAAACACCCTCACCGGCGCAGAATTCGAGGTTTCCGAGCAGCCATATTCGACTGCTGAACCAATTACAGCTGTAGCAGATTACGGGGGTGCAAAAATTCAGCTTGTTGAAGTTCCCGCATTTTTCAGAAGACAAGACATGGCAATAGCGCATTTTGCGGATTGTGTGCTTTTAGTTGCAAGAAGCGAAGAAGAAATAATTGAGCTTAGAAAAAAACTCGCTGAATTTAGGATAAGGGCCCCTGTTGTTGAGTTCGTTTGGGGAAGAGAAAGCGAAGACTCGCTAATCGAAAAGATATGGAATGCATGTGGAATGATAAGGGTTTATACAAAAGAGCGCGACAAAGAACCAGAGAAAAAACCAATAGTTGTTAAAAAAGGTTCCAAAGTAAAAGATGTTGCTGAACGCATTCACGAGGATTTTGTAAAGTACTTCAAATTTGCCAAGGTTTGGGGAAAATCTGCAAAGTTTCCAGGAGAAAAGGTTGGGTTAGAGCATGTGCTTGAAGACGGAGATATTATTGAGATAAGGTTGAAATAAGGATCTTGTTCTTCTAATAGTTTTGGTTCCATGTTTTTAGACAATTTCAAGTCATTTCTAGAAAAATTACAAAGCTCAAAACTATTAAAGCCAATTAATAAACTCACATAAGCTCTGCAGGTAGTGACTTTGGTATTATATCAAAAACTATAAATAGCTTCGTAGACAAAATTTAACTTGGCGAGGTAAATGGTTTTCGGAATTGGGAAAAAACAGAAGGAGGAGCTTGAAAGAATAAAGCAGGTTGTTTCTTCTGAACACAAATTTACAATTGAGAAAAAACCATTATCTCAGCAGAAAAATGAGCATGCTCCTAAACAAATTCCTGTGGAACAAGCGCTCTCCGATCTTTCAGAAAATGTTTACAGGCTTAAGGAAAAAGTTTCTCACATACCAA
>JALSPV010000122.1 GCA_026985775.1 Candidatus Aenigmatarchaeota archaeon | reverse complement strand
TTTTTCAGCATTTATAACTACTATTTTTTCTCCTAAGAGTAAGCGTTTCGCAATTATGCTTGCTAATCTTCCAAGCACAGCCCCTTCAGCATCTATTACACTTACCCTTTCTTCCTTCAAGCTTTCCTTCAGCATATTATCCTCACTCCGCTACCGCGTGGGTTTTGTGCGATAAGCTCTTCTATGGTTAAAACTTTTCCGCCAGCGGCTTTAACCTTTTCCTCTGCTTGCTTTGAAAACTTCCACACAGCAACATTTAAAGGTTTCGTAAGCATACCATAACCAAGTAACTTACCAGGGATAACGACAGTTTCGCCTTCTTTGCATATTCTCTGAAGTTTAGCTATATTAACCTCCGCTCTTCTTCTTCTCTGTCTTGAAAGCTCTTCTGCGAGTTTTATAAGGAACGGTATTTTTTCCTCATAACCACGTGTGCGCAGTTCTTCTATTAGCTTTCTCAACAACGGGTTTGTAGGGCCTGTTGATTTCATGACCTCTCACACTCCTCGTGCTTAGAAGAATGGAGAAATAAGGATTTAAATATTTTTCTCATAGGGATTTGGTTTGATGAAAGCTGTAAAATTTCGAGAGAGGAGAATGGTGCAGGTAAACAAGTGTCAAACAACTTCTATACCTGGTTTCATCGGCATGGCTTTCTCTGCTTTTTCTGCTTCTGACTCATCACCATCAACTATCTCTACCTCGCATGAAAGCATATTTTCAAGGTATTTCCTTGCTTTTTCAAAAAGCTCTTGTTCAAGTTCTTTATCCAAGAATTCTTTCATTCCATGCTTAGAGAAGAATTCATAAAGCTTAAGCACTTTTTTCATATGCGATTTAAGTTCTTCATCCTTTGCGGCTTCTTTCAAAGCGTTTTTCATATCTCCATTACAGAGCTCGAAAACTTTAGCAGCTTTATATTTCCATGACTTTGCAACATAAACCCTTATTTTTTCTGGTTTCTTTTCAAGAATCTTTTCTATTTCTCTTACGTCCTCTATCAACGTGTTTAGAAGCTCTATCATTAATCTAGTTTCTTTCGTAATGTATTTTTCCTCTACGTTCGGCCAAGGAGCTATAGAAACAAAGGGATCGTTGCCAAGCTTTTCCCATAATTCTTCGCAAACGTGCGGGGTAAAGGGCGAGAGCATGAGTACAAGCTTTTCTTTGCACTCTCGCAAAACCTTTTTGCTTACAAAGCCCTGAATATCGCGAAGGAAATCGACAAGCTGAACAATCTCCTTCAGCGCAAGGTTGTGTTCAATTGCTTCTATATGTGCAGTAACTTTTTTCAGTGCATTGTTCAAAGCATATAGAGCAAGAGCATCGAGCTCTCCTTCTCCGTGTTCATCAGAGAGCACAAAATTTATGAAGCGCTTTATGAATTTATATGCGCCTTCTATACCCTTTGTTGTCCACTCCATTTGCTTATCAGGAGAAGAAACGAACATTAGGAAAAATCTTGCAGTATCTATGCCGTATTTTTCAGAAACTTCATCAGGGGTAACAACATTGCCTTTTGATTTGCTCATCTTTGCCCCGTCTTTGTAAACTATACCTTGATTGAAAAGTTTTTTGAACGGTTCATCAAAATCGATCAAACCTAAGTCCTTTAACACCTTTATGAAGAATCTCGCATAAAGCAGGTGCATCACAGCATGCTCAGCACCGCCAATATAGATATCTACAGGCATCCAGTACTTAACGGCTTCTGGGTCGAATGGTCTCTCAGTTTCTCTAGGTGAACAATACCTCAAGAAGTACCAGGAGCTATCAACGAATGTATCCATGGTATCCGTTTCCCTTTTCGCCTCTCCACCACACTTTGGGCAGGTTGTTTTAACCCACTCTTCACATTTTTCAAGAGGATTACCTTCGCCTGTAAACTCGACGTTTTCAGGTAGCAAGACGGGGAGTTCTGATTCTGGTAAAGGAACAATTCCACATTTTTCGCAGTAAACAACAGGTATGGGTGTCCCCCAGTAGCGCTGTCTTGAAATAAGCCAATCTCTAAGCTTGTACTGTACAGCCTTTTTTCCCAATCCAAGTTTTTCAAGATGTTGTGCTATTTTCTCTCTTGCTTCAACGCCTTTCAATCCAGTAAATTCACCTGAATTCACAAGCACACCATCCTCTTCAAACGCTTTTTCCAGCGTTTCAATTGGTTTATCTTCGGGACGGACAACTATTTTTATGGGAAGGTTGTATTTCTTTGCAAATTCAAAATCGCGCTGATCATGGGCAGGCACACCCATAACTGCGCCGCAACCATATTCATAAAGCACGAAGTTAGCAACCCATATAGGAATTCTCTCTCCTGTAAGCGGGTGAATAGCGTACTTTCCGAGGAATATTCCTTCCTTTTTCTCTGTTCTTTCAAACCTTTCTTCAACTACAACTCTTCGCACAAATTCCTTAACCTTTTCTTCAAGCTCTGTGCCCTTTACGAGCTTCTCTACAAGCGGGTGTTCTGGAGCAAGGGCTATGAATGTTACTCCGTAAATTGTATCAAGTCTTGTTGTAAAGATTTTTATCTCGCGTTCGCTATTCTCAACCTTGAAAATTACTTCAGCACCTTCACTCCTTCCTATCCAGTTTCTCTGCATAGTTTTTATGTTCTCAGGCCAGTCTAATTTTTCCAAATCCTTGAGCAGTCTTTCAGCATAAGCTGTAATTTTGAAAAACCACTGCTCAAGTTGCTTTACCTCGACTTTGCTATCACACCTCCAGCACCTTCCGTTGACAACTTGCTCGTTTGCTAATACCGTCTTGCATTTCGGACACCAGTTTACCGGTGCTTTCTTCCTGTATGCAAGTCCTTTTTCAAGAAACTTTAGGAAAAACCACTGGTTCCAGCAGTAATAATCAGGATAGCAGGTTGCTATTACTCTAGTCCAGTCATAACTTAAGCCAAGCATTTTCTGTTGTTCCATTATCTTTTTGATAGCCCTTTCAGTATACTTCTTTGGGTGTTCTCCTGTTTGGATTGCTGCATTTTCAGCGGGTAAACCAAAAGCATCATATCCCATTGGATAAAGCACATTGAAACCGCGCATTCTCAAAAATCTTGCGAGAACATCACCAATTGTGTAATTTCTAACATGTCCCATGTGAAGAAAACTTGCAGAAGGATATGGGAACATCTCGCAAACATATACCTTCTTTTTATCTTTATCTTCCTTTACACGGAATATACCGGCTTCTTCCCATCTTTCCTGCCATTTTTTCTCTATTTCGCGAAAGTTAAACTCATGTTCATTTTCGTTAGTATGTGTACTCATAATTTTAACTTTTGCTTCACATTTTTAAAATATTTTTTGCAAAAATTTTACATGGCCATGCGTATTGTGGAAAGCATATGTCCTTACTGTGGTTGTGCATGCAAGCTTCGCTATGTTGTTGACGAAAGCGGGAGAATTCTTAGTATTAAAGGTTGTGAAAGCGACGAAATAAGCGAAGGTAAGCCATGTATAAAGGGGCTAACAGTTCATGAAATAGCTGATAAGAACAGGTGTAAGCACGCAGTGATAAGAAAAGAAAGGAGCGAGGTTAAAGTTTCACTGAAAAGGGCCTTGGAGTATATTTATGAAAATATTAAGGATTTTGCGCCTGATGAAGTATTTGTTTGTGGTTCTGGAAAAATTCCTAACGAGGATAATTGGGTGATGCTGAAGTTTGCGAAAATAGTTCTCAAAACAAACAATACAGATTCGTGCTGCGGAAGGTTGTGCCACGCAGCAACGGTACAGGGTTTTATAGATTGTTTTGGTTGCTCGAATTTAACACGCATGGATTATGTTAAGGAAATAGATACCCTTTTTGTCATAGGTTCAAATCCTGCCTCTAACTATCCTGTTTTTTTCAATAAAGTATTGCGGAGGAGAAAAGAAATAAAAATAATCTCCATTCAACCTGTTTTTAACATAACTTCTCGTTTTGGTGATATTTTCGCTTACATAGAACCGGGAACGGAAGTAGTGTTTTTGAATGCACTTGCAAATTACTTAATAGAACACAATCTTTATGAAAAAAGTGCAGAGAAAATAGATGGGTTTAGAGCTTTATGTGCATGTGTTAAAGGGTATGACGAAAAGCTTGTGGAGAGAATTTGTAAAGTACCAAAAGACATTTTTCATGAAATAGCTGAAGCGATAGCAAATGCAAAATCGCTCGGTGTGTTTCACGGGATGGGGTTAACACAGCATGTTAATGCCATTGAAAATGTGCATGTGCTTGCAAATCTAGTTCTTTTAAAAAACGCTAAAATCCTTTCGTTGCGCGGTGAAGTAAACGTGCAAGGTGTCGGAGATATAGGATTTCTTCCGAAGAATCTACCGACAGGAGGATTTGAGACTCTACCTATACTGGAAGAGCTGTGGGGATGTGAACTTCCAACGGAAAAGGGAAAAACAATAGTAGATGCATTCCTCTTTTCTCCTGTTAAAGCGGCCTTTATAACGGCATTTAATCCAGCGCAATCTATGCCAGCTCTTCGCAGAGTGCATAAAAACCTTGAAAATATGTTTCTTGTGTGCTGCGAATCTTATCATACCTTAACATGCGAGTTTGCAGACGTAATTTTGCCAACCCCGGCACTTTTTGAGAGGAGAGGTACAATAACAAACGGAGAAAGAAAAATAAGGGTTGTTACTCCTGCAAGAGCACCTTTAGGAGAGGCTACACAGGAATGGAAAATATTCTGCATGCTTGCAAAGTTTTTTGGAAAAGAAAAATTTTTCAATTACCGAGATGAGATCGAGGTTTTCAGAGAGATAACAAAATGCGTTCCAGCTTATTCTCATATAAGTCCAGAGGAAGTGTATTCAGGTAGGGATGTATTTGTTGAAAAGACACCTAAATACATGCGCTTTTATCCCGAGAGATTCGAGGGTAAGGATGAGATAAGAAGCGAGAAATACCCGTTTATACTCACAACTTTCCGCTCACGCTACCAATTTTTAACAGGAGAAATGACATCTTTTTCCGAGACCTTAAAAAAGCTTGATGAAGGGCCATGCGTTTATATCAATCCAAAAGATGCAAACGAGCTTGAAATAAAGGATGGTGATGCAGTCAAAATAACCAGTGAGGCAGGAAGTGTTATCGCTAAAGCGAAGGTTAGTGAGATTGTTCCTGAAAAAGTTGTTGCAACGCGCTTCCACTATAGAGATTTACTTGTTAACATGCTTGTTCCAGCTAAGGTCGATGAAGAAACGCACACACCAAGCTATAAATGTGTTGCTGTTAGAGTGGAAAAGGCGTAAAGACTTGTTAATTTCCTTCTTGGATTTCAATTACTTTTTCCCTTGAAGCAACCCCCTTTACTATCTTTATTTTCGACTTTGCTAATCCAAAATACTTCGCCAAAATCTCTATTAACTCTTTGTTGGCTTTTCCTTTCGTTGGAGGTGATTTAACATAAACTTTGTATTCGTTTTCTAAAATTTTTTCGAGTTTTTGTTGTTTCGAATTTGGAACCACCCTGATTGTTATGTACATAAAAACTTTACTAAAATCTAATATTATAATGCTTGTGGGATTATTGAGAAAGTTATCCATTGAAGATATAAGGAAGATAGAAGAGAAGTTTGATGAACAATTCAAAGCACTAAAGCACCTGTATGAAAATACAAGAGATAAGAATAGTTTTCCTTTACTCGTAGTTCTTAATGCTTTGGTTTCTTATCAGTTAAACGTAAAAGGCGAGCTATATTGGTGGGAATTTGCAAAATATTTTTCCAATAGAGAAATAAGAGACGAGATCGGTGCTATAAAACATTTTTTAAGAAACTCAAAGGGGAACAAGAGATTCATTAACATGAAGATAGGAAGATTGGAGAGAATTGCTGTATATAAAAACTTCATAAAAGAGAACTACAAAAATTTCTACGAGGATATGGTTTTCTTTAGAGATTTTCTTAGCAGAATCATGAAGCAGGATAAAAACGCTAAAACAATAGTGTTTGCTGTAAAGATGTTCGGATATGCTATGAGGATTTATACTAAAAAGTTTATTCCTTATCCCTTTGGAATAGCGATTCCTTTGGATGCAAGAATAAAGAAAATCACTAAAAAATTTACGAGTGAAGATCCTGTAGAATTTTGGTTTTCTGTTGCCAAAAAAGTAAAAATCCCACCTTTACACATAGATAGCGTTCTATGGAATCTCTATAAGAATGATAGTGAAAAATTGAAAACAATTTTGCCAGAAAAGTTTGAAATTCTTGAAAGAATAAAAAACACAATCAGATAGATTCAATTTTTCTTTCTCTTTTTTCTGAAGATTGCCCATCTGCATGGAAAGTAGGTGTTTGAGTAAGCTCCTTCCAGAGCTCTGAAATCTCACTAATATGTAAAAATTTTATTCCTGCTCTTTCTGCCGCCTGCTTATCGTATTCAGAATCTCCTATAAAAATCACACTCTCTTTTTTAATTCCTGTTTTTTCAAGAATTTTGAAAATACCTTCTGGAGAGGGTTTACCTTCTTTTACATTTTCCTTTCCTATAATCACTTTGAACTTGTCGAGTATTCCAAGCATTTCTAAAGTCTTTGCAACAAATTTTTTGGGTGAAGAAGAGAAAATGGCAAACTCATAATTCTCTGGTGCAGATTTTATAAAATTGATAGCATTTTCAATTGGTTTTATTTCTTTCATGAATTCTTCGCTCAACTTCCATTTTATTTCGTTTAATTTCTTTACATCTTCTTGAGAAAGTTCAGGAAGTATTTCTTTTACAATTTCATCAAATCTTTTTCCCAATCTTTTTCTAAATTCTTCTTTAATCTTTTCATCTATTTTTATTCCTAATTCTTTACATGCCTCTTCGAATGTTTTTACATGAAACTCTATGCTATCAATTAAAGTTCCGTCAAGATCAAAAATCACAAGCTTCGTATCTTCTTTATAACCTTCTTCGTAAACATCTATTAAAGCTGTGATAGCAGCGGGGATTGCAAGTTCTGTTGCAAATGTTATATATGGAGCAAGGTCAATAACATAATCCGCTTTTCTGAAAAATCCTTTTGGCAAACCTTCTCTTGAGCCTATAAAAATAACGATCTCATCTTTTCGTAATAAATCCTTTTTTAAATCTTCTTTAATCTTTGCTATTTCTTCTCCCAACGGATCTGTTACTATAACTAAAGACTTTTTTCTTTCTGTTTTGTCTCTAAAAACTTCATACATACTTTGTAGAGTTATATTAACTTTCCTCACTTTTCTTGGATAAATTCTTGTTTGAACATCGTAGCGTGCTTTAACCCCAATATTCACGCCACGTAAAAATTGTATTAATTCAAAAGCATCAACTTTTCCACAAGGAG
>JALSPV010000121.1 GCA_026985775.1 Candidatus Aenigmatarchaeota archaeon | reverse complement strand
GCGAAGAAGGAGGTAGAAAGGATAACAAGCAAGGCAAGAAAGGAAGCCGAGGAAATAGAAAAGCATGCACTTGAAGAAGCAAGCAATAAATGTGAAGAAAGAAAAAAAATGGAAAAAGCCCTTGCAGAGCTTGAAGCAAGAAAGGAGTTGATGAAAAGAAAGAAAGAGCTGATAGATTCAGTGTTAAAAGAGGTGGAGCAGGAATTCTATTCTCTTTCAGGTAAAGAAAGAGAAAAGGTCATGAGAGCACTTGCAAAAAAAGCTGGAAAAGAGTGGAGCATAATAAAATGCTCTGAAAAAGACGTGAAAATACTGAAAAAACTTTTTCCAAAAGCAAAAATAGAAAAGGTAAAAATAACCGGCGGTTTTATAGCAGAAAACGAGGACAAAACGGTGCTTGTAAACATGTCATTCGAAGAAATATTCAGCTCGCTGAAACAAGAACTTGTTAAAACCCTTGCAGAAACCCTCTTTGGTGAAGCGAAATGAAAGTCGCAGTAAACAGAAAAGCACCGGCAGCGTATACTCTTGCAAGAATAAGGGCAAGAAAAAGCAAACTGCTCAAGCGTACAGATTACGAGAAGCTTTTGAAAATGGATATTTACACAATGCTGAAAACCCTTGAAGAAATAGGATATCATCTTGAAAATATAGAGCTCGCTAATCCTTTTGAAGCAATAGAAGAGGCCATTACAAGAGCTCTTGAAAAGGAGCTCACAGAACTTCAGAGCTTTGTTTCAGGAAAAAGAAAAGAAGTGCTTGAAGCTTATCTCAAAAGATTTGACGTTGAAAACGTAAAGCTAATACTACGCTCTAGAGCAAGAGGAGTAAACATAGATTCTTCGCTCTTTTTTGCAGGAAAGCTTAGCAGAGAGAAGCTTACAGAACTTGCAAATGCAGAGATAGATCAGCTAATAAAAACTCTTTCGCTTCCGCTGAAACGCGGAGAGATGAAAGCCCTTATCTCTGCCTGGGAAAAGGGAAGAATCGAGGAAGTAGAAAATCTAATAGATAGAGCGTATTACAGAATGCTTTCACAGAAAACAAAATCTCTCCGAGGAAGGGAGAAAATACTACGGCATTTCGTCGAGCTCAGATTGGATGTGATGAACACTAGAGTAATTTTAAGGGCAAAAGCTATGAAGTTAAGAAAAGATGAACTCAAAGACCTACTCTTACCGTGCGGAAGGATAAACAAAAGAGAACTTTATTCGCTTTTCGAAGCAGGCTTTGAAAAAATACAAGAAACATTTGAAAAAAAATGGGGAATTTACATAGAGAAAAAACCGAAAAGTACAGGAGAGTTTGAAAAAATCCTTGAAGAACACATGCTAAAATTCGCGGAAAAATTAATGCACACCTCACCGTTCTCCGCTGCTCCGATAATAGCATATGTGCTCATGCGCGAAGCAGAAGCAAGAAGCATTAGAATGATTGCAAGAGCAAAGTACTATGCTGTCGCGGAAGAGGAAGTGAGGAAAAGTTTGGTGATATGGGAATGAGGAAAAAAATCTATGTGGTTGGAGAAAAGACCTTTACCCTTGGATTTGAGCTAGCTGGAATAAGGAATGTTGTTAATACAGAAAACATGCACGAAAATGAGATTT
>JALSPV010000120.1 GCA_026985775.1 Candidatus Aenigmatarchaeota archaeon | reverse complement strand
TGGTAAGGTTAGAATCAGACCATGGTGGGATTGAAATCGGTACTAAATCGTTGGGGGTGATTTGATGGGAATGCACGAAATATGCAGAAATCCGTATCATAGCTTCGATAGAAGTAAGGAATTGATAGCAGAAAAAATAGGTGATGACATACTTTATTGGGGCTACTGTAAGGAGTGTTGCAAGCTAAGAATAATTTACGAAAGCGAGCTTAAAAAAGAAAATATTGTAAAATATAAAAAATAAAAAACAACATAAACAATGGAAAATATTTCCATTAAACCACAACAATCCCAGCATAAGCTACGATAGCATCTGTTGTTTTTGAAACATCAAAAGAAGTTGTGTAATCTAAAAGCTTGACTTCCTCAGCTCCAGCGAGTTTGGCATATTCTACCATTACTGCTATGCAACCATATCCGCAAACTGTACTTTTACTACCGAGTTCCATTATTTTTTCAGTATCAAGTTCTTGAATAGCTTCGATAAGATTCATATCAGTTTGCTTTATTTTTTCGAGAATTTCAGAAGGAGAGCCTGTAAACGGTATGTAGTTATATGCTATACCGTAATGCGTAAAATCACTAGAAGCTATGACAACAACCTTCTTATCGAGCTCTTTACAGGCTTTATAAATAGCTTTTCCTAGACTTATCATTTCTTCTTTTTCAAAAATAGCAGGATTAACGGTAATCGGCACTATTTTTATTTTTTCTCCTAAAATCCTCGCTATCCAAGGAAGCTGAACTTCTATTGAATGTTCCCATGCATGATGCTCAGGATTATCTTCCAGTGGTAATTTTTCCATTAACACTGTGATAAAATCGTCATCTGTTAGAAGCTCAGCATTTGGAAGCTTCCATATACCGGTGCATGTGCTTATTAAACCTTTTCCATAATGGTTCGGACCGAGAACGATAGCAGTTTCAATGTCTTTCGCATAGGAAAGCGCTTTGTAAACGCGGGACATTACCTTTCCGCAAAAAACATAGCCTGCGTGCGGAGAAACGATTGCTAAAGGCTCTTCAGATATTTCGACATGTGTTTTTTCAAGAAATTCATCAATGACTCTGTTTAGCTCTTCCTCTTCACTTGGATAAAAACTTCCTGCTGCAATTGGAAAGCGGAGGTGCATTTTTACACCCTCTCTTGTTCTATTTTTCTTGCTATTTCCTCGAGTTTCTCGGTAATTTTTGTTTTTTCTTTTTCAAGTTTTTTCAAAGCTTCTTCCAGATTTTTCTTCCTTTCTTCCAGAATTTTCTCTACTTTCTCAACATCTTTCTCAACAACGACACCAGCACCTATATTCACAAAAACACTATTCACTTGCTTTAGATAACCGCTCACATAATTTCCCGCACCAAGCGGAATCAATATCTCTCGCTCTTCTTCTAAACCAGAAATCTGCGATATGGTTTCACAAGCTAACTCTATTTCAGCTTTTCCTTGAAGAATTTCTTTCTCCTTTTTTTCTGTTTCTTCGAGTGCAGCTTGTAGAAGCTGGTATTCTACAATAAGCTTTTGCAATTCTTTCTCCTTTTCGCTCATGGTATTAGAGCGATTTCTAAGTTTAAAAGCTTTAGCTTTAACTTCTTTTTATGTTCAGAATTTC
>JALSPV010000119.1 GCA_026985775.1 Candidatus Aenigmatarchaeota archaeon | reverse complement strand
ACTCACAAAAGGCGAGAAATGGTAATAGTTGGTCTCCTGCATGTTCATCTGCACACGCCTGTGAACTAATAACATTTCTGAGCTCTTCACACGCTTCTTTTGCAACATCTTCAGCGCGCTTTCCGCACTCACCTATCCCACTCCCTCCGAGTGCGCAGTTTTCGAAGATTGCAGAAATTGTAACTCCTGACCCTGGATTTAAGCTTGGAGAATAAATAATTTCTATTTCACATTCAGGAAAATATTCGCGAATTATATTAGCCTGTCTTTCTGCAACCTTTCTTTCTTGCAGAGAGGAAGAAGCAACAGAAACCGCGAAAATTTTTTCCTTTCCTTTCCTTTCAAGGACAAAAAATTCTTTCACAGGCTCCCATGGCTCTATGAAAAACCTTGCACGCGCCCCGCCTTTTGGATAAAATCCGTGGTTAAGAATTTCCACCTCTGCCTTATATCCGAGTTTTTCGAGGAACGGAAGGAGAACCATTTTTATGTAATCCAGCGGCGGCGCAAATTTTCCATAAGTAGCACCACCTTTAATCTCTATTTCTACGCTTTCCTCACAAAAAGCAGCGGGCAAAGAAATTATTTGGAAGATCAAACCAACAGAACCAGCTGTAGCGATGTTTATTTCAAGCTTTCCTCCTCTAAGCTTACCAGGAACAAAAACAAGCTCTGTACTTCCTATTCTCGCACCGCTTATTTTTGCGCTGCACATTTTTGCAAGAGCTTTAACACCCTGCAAATGTTGTTCACGAAGTCCTGGATTCGGGCGCTTTGCACGGATGTTGAAAATTCTACATGCCTTTTGAGTTACAGCAGAAAGCGCAAGCGCGGTTCTTATTATTTGTCCGCCGCCTTCAAGAAAAGAGCCGTCTATTTCTATCATTTGCTTACACCTATTTTTCTAATCTCCTGTCTTATGCTTATTCCGTACTTACAAGCTATTACTATTCCCATGACTGTAGGTAACCAGAAAGTAATCGCTCGCTCTATAGCAATGAAAGCAACAGCTATACTTGCCGGTACGCCTAAAAGGAGAAGCACAGAAATGCTACCACCTTCTGCTATTCCCATAGCACCAGGGGTTAAAGGAACTGAGAGGAGAGCGAGGTATATTCCGAGAAACACAATCAGAAATACAGGCGTTACTTTATATCCAAGCGCTTCAAAAATAAGGAAAATTCTCAACATATCAAAACACTTAAGCAAAAGAGAAATCCCAAGCGATTTCAAGACCAGGGCTTTATCTTCAATTGAATATTTTAGCGCATAGCGAAATTTACCAAGCCAGCTTTCGAGTTTTTTTCTTATTGAAATGAATCTTTTCTTCAAAACCTTCTGCACGAACCTTACAAGTTTTCCAGGCTTTTCAGGATTAAAATTAACGAAAAGAAAAACACTTGAGCACACACCAAAAGACAGAATAACAAATACAGCGAAAACACCCTGTAGCCACAGTGGTAAAGTGAAAAATAACATAGCAACAGTAAAGGAAAACATCACAGTAAAAATTTGTGAAAAAACTTCTGGAAGCATCTCCGCTATCGTTGCGGCCAGTGTTTTTGCAAGAGAAACCCCTTTTTTAACTTTTACGAGATACGCTCTTACAGGTTCTCCTCCTGCTCTCGCAACAGGTGTTAAATTATTTATTGAGATTCCAACAAGCAATATCGGGAAAAGTTCCTTGACAGATATGTGTTTTATTTGCCTTTTAAGGAACATTTTCCATCTAATGCACCAAACACCAAGAAGTCCGAAAAAGGAAAGTGTGGCTAGAAAAATCATCCATAAATTAGCATGAGAAATTGCTTCTATCATTTCTTTCCAGAAAACGCCAAAGATAGAAAAAACTACAATAATGCTGAGCGCGAGTATAATCTCTACAATATAAGCTTTTAGTTTTTTCAAAGCTCTATCACCTCTCCGTTTCTCGGTGCTTCTGCGGAATAACCTTTTTCTTTGAGCTCTTCTGCAAATTCTTCGCAATTTTCGCCATGCATCACTATTATTTTTTCTGGGCGACAATCTTCTATAAACTTAAGTAGTTCAGATCTCGAACAATGTGCAGAGAAGTCAAGATATTTGATGCGCATCCTCACAGGAAAGCTAAGCTCTTCATTTGTAAATACACCTGTTTCAAGAACACCATAACCCGGTGTTCCTGGAACCTGAAAACCTGTGAAAACCAATGCGCAATCCTCCCTCTTTCTTAACTTCTTTAAGAAGTAAATTACAGGGCCTCCTGAAAGCATACCAGCTGTGGTTACGATTATTGAAGGATGTTTCAGAGCGTTTTTCCTATCTTTTGGTGTATGAAGCGGTATTACTCTGTTCATAGCTTTCTTAAGGGCTTTGTGGTCTTTTAAGAGCTCTGGATACCGGAGAATTATTTCTGTTGCCTGTTTTGCCATGCCATCTAGATAAATCGGGTATTTTATTTTGTGCGCATGAAGAACAAGAAGTATTTCTGCTGCCCTTCCGACAGCAAAAACAGGAATTATCACATTCCCTTCTATTGCAATGGTCTCATGTATAATTTCGATGAGTTTCTTTTCCACAGCGCTTCTCGGGGGGTGTTCTTTATATGCATAGGTACTTTCCGTAATCAACACATCAACATCCTTTACATCGAATTTTGCTCCTGAAAGTAGACGGGTTTCTGAAAGCTTGAAATCACCTGTGTAAAAAATTCTTTTTTCTTCGAGAGTTATTAGAAATCCCGCTGATCCTGGAACGTGTCCGGCGTCAAAAACTTCTATCTCAGCATCTTTGACATCTATTACCTGTCCATAAGTTACCATAAACTCGCTAATGTTTTTTATATCCCTTTTCGAAAAGTAAATCGGGAAACCCCTTTTCTTTGCAACTTTTATCGAATCTTCTAAAAGAAGTCTTGCCTGATCGAAGGTTGCCGGTGTAGCGTAAATATCTGCTTTTACAGTAGGTATCATTCCTGAATGGTCTAAATGGGCATGAGATAAAAGAATGCTATCTATTTTTCCTGGTGGCAACGGAATTTCGCCGGTTTCAACCTTTATTCCATAATCAAGCAAAAGTTTTGTCTTTTTACTTTCAAGAAGCACAGCACTCTTTCCTACTTCCCTGAAGCCGCCAAGACAATGTATATGCATAAATCTTTAACGTGAGAAAAAGATATTTAAGCTAAACACAAAAGCTAAATTACATGGCCGCGGTAGTGTAGGGGTCAGCACAGGGGGCTGTGGACCCCCTAGCCTGGGTTCGAAAGTTCTTGGCGAAATTCCCAGCCGCGGCCCCATTTGACCTTAAAGCTTATTATCCATACCTTTTTCTTCTCCAAACTCTTGGACTAGAAGGAGTATCCTCTACCTCGTAACCCATAGCTCTTATTTTTTCTCTTATTATGTCAGCTTCCTCGTAGCGCTTTTCTTTTCTTAGTTTTTCCCTTTCTTCAAGCATTTTGAGAATTTCTTCTGGAATTTCTTCTCTCAAAACATCATCAAGCCTTAATCCAAGAATTTTGTCTATATCCAGAAGGAAGTCAATGATTTTTTTCGCAGAACTTTTGCTAAGCTTTTTTTCATCGAGCATTCTGTTAACATCGTGCAAAAACTCGAAAAGTACGGCAAGAGCCTTTGGTAAATCAAGATCGTCTGCAACATATTCGAGGAATTTTTTCTTTGTTTTTTCGAGTTCTTCTTCCATCTCTTTACTATCTTCACTTTCCTTGACTTCTTTCAACCTTCTTATTGTGTTTTTCAAATATTCAAGATTCTTCTTTGCCTGCTTTAAGCTTTCGAACGTAAAGTTAAGTTGTCTTCTGTAATGGCAGGAGACAAAGAGCAAGCGTATTGCAATTGGGTCATATCCTTTTTCAAGTAAATCGCGAAGTGTGTAAAAGTTTCCAAGAGATTTGGACATTTTCTTTTCATTAACAAGTATATGTTCGCAGTGCACCCAGAAGCGGGCAAATTGCTTACCTGTATAAGCTTCGCTCTGAGCAATTTCGTTTTCGTGATGAGGGAATATTAAATCAATTCCTCCAGAATGGATATCTATTGTTTCTCCAAGATGTTTCAATGCTATTACACTACACTCTATATGCCATCCTGATCTTCCCTTGCCCCACGGAGATTCCCAGAAAATTCCGCGCTCTATTTCTTCTTTTTTGCTTTTTTTCCAGAGCGCAAAATCTGCTGGGTTTTCTTTGTCGTATTCATCAACATCAACTCTCGCCCCGGGTTTAAGATCCTCTATCCTTATTCCTGAAAGCTTTCCATATTCCTTGAATTTTCTAACAGAGAAATACACGCTACCATCCTTAACGTATGCATAACCCTTTTCAATAAGCGCAGAAATCACTTTTATCATCTCGGGTATTTCAGATGTTGCCGGCACGAGCTTTGTGGGCGGTTTTATGTTTAATGCTTCCATGTCCTTGAGAAATTCCTTTGTATAGAAATCCGTTAACTGCTTTAATGTCCATCCGAGTTCCTTTGATCTAGCAATAGTTTTGTCATCGATATCGGTTATGTTCATCACATGCTTTACATCAAAACCAAAATATTCAAGAACACGCTTCAGCAAATCTTGCCTAACAAAGGTTGCGAAATTTCCTATGTGGGCGTAATCATAAACCGTAGGACCGCAGGTATAGTAAAGCACAGTTTTTCCAGTTAGTGGTTTAAAGACTTCTTTTCTTTTTGTAAGTGTATTAAAAAGCTTTATCTCCATGTTTCCACCTACTCAATGCTTTTTATTTCACTAAAGTTTTCTGTAAGCACAGCATTTTTCACAGCCACTTTAAGCCTTTCCATTATTTCAAGCTTTTCAAAAAGCTTTTGAACTTTTTCAGGGGACGCTTTCGTTACGGGATATTTTGGTGCAAGAAAACATGAACCGAGATGCTCCTCCAGATATAGTTCATGTTTTCTCGCGATATTAACAATTTCTTCCTTATCAAAGCAGAGAAGCGGATGTAGAACTGGATACTTTAAAGCATAATGTGTGCTTACCATATTGAAAAGTGTTTGCGATGCCTTCTGGGCAAGAACCTCTGCGGTTGCTATCGCATCAAACCCATGTTTTTTGCAGAGCATTTCTGCAGCAAGTAACATGCATCTTCTGCAAAGCAAGCAGCGATACTTTCTCTTTGCTTTTTTAGAAACTTCTTCAAGAACGTCTGAAAAAGGAACAAGAAAACCCTTCTTAACATTAAGCTTCGGAAAAATCTGGGAAAAAATATTCTCCATGATCTTTGCATAACCAATCTCATAAAACCTCGATACAACAAAGTGCAAAGGTGTTACTTTGAAATATTTTTTCAAAAGTTTAAGCGCAACAGGCGAATCTATACCGCCAGAAAAAAGCAACAAAACTTTGGAGCCGCGGGGGAGAAACTCTGTGGTATTCGAACTCCCGTCTGCCGGTCTGCAGCCGGCCGCATGGCCTCTCTGCCACCGCGGCATCACAACAAACACCCTCACCAATCATGATAACGTGTTTGTTTTGCGAATTTTTAAATTTTATATACCTTTTTCTTTCTAAATTTTACACATGACAAAGGCTATTTCAGCAGTAATCTCCGTGGTGCTATTGTTATTGATAGCGCTTGGATTAGTGATGGTAGCGTCTAAGTGGCTTACTTCAACGACGACTACTATGACGGCGACGGGAAGTAAGGCCGTGTCAAATGTTGTTCAGGGACTTCAGGTAAGATTTACACTTGACTCTATCAAATGCACTGGTAATGGTGTGGTGGATATTTATCTGAGAAATACAGGGGATTACGATTTGAAAACAAGTGATATGGCAGTATATTTCGATGATATATTACAGCCTGGTGCAAAGTGGTATAATGCAGAAGGGACAGCGACTATAACCACAATAAACAAGGGAGAGCTCGTACTGGTGAACTTTACGGCAGGAACTGCTTGTGATACAAATGTTTGCAATCACAGGGTAAAAGTAACACATAAATCTGGAGTAGTTGCTGAAGGTATAATAGAATGTTAAGAATGTAATGTTAAGAAAGATTCTTAAACTTTATTTCCTTCTTTTTTTAATTTTTCTTAATGAAAGGACAAGAAGGTATAATAGAGTTCATGCTTAATATAGGGATAAGCTTTATGCTAATTCTTTACGTTTACTTTTGGGGTTTAAACATTTTTTATCAGCAAATCGATTTTGTTTCAATTCATAGTGCAGAAAGAAGTATAAGAGCTATAGACAATGCTATAAGGAGTGTTGTAAAATTTGGAGGAAAGGAGACAATAGAAGTTAACATCCAGGGAAGTCTGTTGTTTATAGAAAGTACAGGAGGAGAGCTTTTTAATTACATAGAAGCAAGAGCAAATTTGCTTAAAACACAGTATTCAAATGTATGGGTTGGTATAAACACAGCAAACACAAGCAAAGTAGTTGATAACCCATTGGAAACACAGAGTGTTATCGAAAAAAGGGCATACGGAAAAATTTATGTGTTTAGGTTATTTTACAGAATATTTCTTTATGATTCCACAGGAACCTGTATTATTCTAAAGAGCGGGAATAAAAAAAGCTGCAACGGGTATTGTGAAATAACTGTAGAAGATGTTGGTGAGAAAAGAGTTAATTTTTCAGGGAGGGTTTTGAAATGCGCTATCATAAAAGTGGAGATAAAATAAAAATAAGAATTGTTTGTATAGGCAGAGCGAAAGAAGAATGGAAAGATATTTTTAAGGAATTTGAAAAAAGAATCTCTGCATTGGCAAAGCTCGAGTTTTTGAGCTTCGTGAAGGTGAGGAAAGGAAAAAATTTTAGACTATGTAAGGGGTTATTTTGTTGCACTTGATGAAAAAGGCAAAGAAATTAACTCTATCGAGTTTTCTTTGCTTCTTGAGAAGAAAAGAGAGTTAACATTTGTAATAGGAGGAAAAGAAGGTTTACAGAAGATGTTAAGTCAAGGTGCAATTTTCTTCTTTCTCTTTCTAAGATGACATTTTTCTCATCAACTTGCAAGGGCGATACTCCTTGAGCAGATTTACAGAGCTCTTTGTATTCTTTATAATCTTCCTTATGCCAAATAACTCAAAAATTTTTAAATCTGCGTGTTAAGAATTTTTTCGGATAGCCCCGTGGTGTAGCGGCCAAGCATGGGGGGCTTTGGAGCACGTGCTCCAAAGCACAGAGCGTGCGGAGCGCGCTGTGAAGAAACCCCCAGACCCAGGTTCGAATCCTGGCGGGGCTACCATTAGCTACCATTAATTAGAAAGAGCATGCTATTTCTGATTCCTGCTAAAAAACATAAAGTTTTAATATTTTTAATTTAATATTGTTAATAATCTGGTTTTCTCCATCCACAATCAATAGAATTTTCATATTCCCTTAATATAGCCTCTTCAATTATTTT
>JALSPV010000118.1 GCA_026985775.1 Candidatus Aenigmatarchaeota archaeon | reverse complement strand
GTTCTATCGCTCTTTTTACTATTTCTTCACTTTCTCCGCGCTTTCTTTGAGATTCGATGAGAATATCTGGATTTTCTCTCACAGCTTTTAGTATCGACCACATGGAATCACCTTAAACTTATTATTTTTAATAATAAATTAAATTTATGTCGAAAAAATTCATAACATTCATAACAATTACCTGCACTATAATACTACTTAGCATCACTCTTCCAAGTGAAGTGGAAGAAATTGTTAAGGCTCTTGAATCTCTTTCAGAAAAAATTTACGGTACAATAAAAACACTCATAGATATTCTAAAAGAACTTATCTCAATTACAGAAAAAATAAGGAGTATCATACATGAAAACCAAACACTTTCTAATAACATTAGCAATAGCAGTGCTTAAAATTTATGAAAATTAAGGAGATCATATAAAGAACTAGAAAATACGATGATGAAGAACTCAGGTGCCGAGTAAAGATGAGGAGGAATCTGGATACTGAACTTAGAAAATCCCAAGCTTCACCTCCTTCAGACCTGTACTTGTTATTTCGAATGCTACTTTCTTTTCTTCTTTTTGGTTTCTCGATTTTTTCAGTACAGCTATTCTCTTTCCAGCTCTTCCAAAATGGATGAGCTCAACTAAATTTTTTGACCACCACTTCACAATATATCTCCCAGAAAGCTCAAGTTCTCCACTTTCTATTTCTGTATAAACCTGGTTTGTTGTTATTACGGCGAGGTTGTTTTTCTTCGCTATTGCAGCAAGCTCAGCAACAAAGCGCGAAAGCTCGCGAGAAAGTTTTTGGACATTTTCTTCGCTTAATTCTATTCTCCACAAAGCAACTAGAGAATCCACTATCACTGCACTTGTCTTTATCTTTTTAATTTTTTGAATCAACGATTTTTGCTCATCCCAAGTACACGGTTCAAAAAGGATTATGTTTTTAAGCAAAGCACTTTTGCCTCCGCAAAGTTCAAGAAACCTTTCAAAAGAAAAACCAGTTTCTGTATCAACAAAAACAATCTTTTCTCCCTGTTCTACCAGAGAAGCTGCTATACAAAGTGCTACTTGTGTTTTTCCTGCACCCGGAAGCCCATAAAAATTTGTTATGCATCTCTTCTCAATACCATTTCCTAAAAGTTTGTGAATTGGCTCTGTTCTAGAAGAAATATCAAGACGCATAAATAAGTATGGTTTAAAATTTAAAATAGTTTCAAGTTTGTTAAAATTTCAGAGCGGGGGTCGCCTAGCCAGGTCAATGGCGCCAGGCTTAGGCGGGCGATGCTCAGAAGACCTGGCTTGCTCTGAGAAACCTGGTGGCTTAGTGCCTGCCTGGGTTCAAAGTCTTTGAGATTCCCAGCCCCCGCACCATTTATATAGGGTTTTCTTCATTATTTACTTCATGAGAAGAAAAATGAGAAAGCGCTTCCCAGTACTCATTGCAACTATATTTGTACTCGTTTTCATGAGTTACGTTTTTGGCATCCCAAAACTTTTTGCAAAAAAGGAAGAATATGTAAAGGTAAATGTTCTTGAAATAGTAGGAAATACTGTAATTATAGGTCATAATTGCACAGCAATCATTGCGCAAACCTCACCAGAAAGGGCGAGAAATATAAAGCTAGGAATTGACGGTATTATTCCTGAAAGACCTACTACACACGATACTATTGCACAGATTTTGAAGAGTTTTAACATTACCTTGGAAAAAGTTGTTATAACTAGGTTTGATGGAACATATTACTATGCATTTATGTATCTTCGTTCGAAAAACAAATTACTTAAGCTGGATGTCATGCCCTCAGACGGCATAGCTGTTGCTGTAAGGTTACATGCACCAATTTACATAAACAAAACCCTTTTGGATAAGGAAGGTAAAAATATTTGTCAGTGAACTGTGTCTTTTACTTTAATCGCCTTTCCATAATTAAATTCGTTTATTTCCTTTGAGTTGAGCAGAGCTATTCCACATGCTATAACTTCGTTTTCTTCGTTGTAAATGCAAACGATCTCCCCAGGAAAGACTTTATCGTTTGTGAAAGCAAATTTTGCAAGCAAATCTCTTCCACTTTTCACATACTCTTCTGCTTCTTTTTTGACAAAAACCTTTTTCAAAAACCTTTTTAGCATAAGTGCTCCGTGAATGTTAGGTATGAAAAATCCTGTTTCTGGGTGAATTATTCCAATTGCTTTACCGTTTGCAACAACTTCTCTCGGTTTTCCTGTTTTTGAGAATTTCAACTCAAAATCTTTTATTTCCTTCTCCGCGCCTTTGCCAAACTGATATGAAAGCAAAAGCCTAAAATAATTTTTCCATTCAACTATTTCTTTTTTCTCTTCAAACCCTTCAAAGTGTAAGAAGGGATAAGCCGGATATAAATCCTTTGGTATTTCTCCAAAAGGAACAAGTTTTATTGTTTTGCTTTTCCTTTTATTAATATATGATAGCTTTTTCTTAGCCTTTTTTATCTCGGGTCTCAGAAGTGTTTCTTTTCCGCTGTAAAACACTCCTCTTGTTTTTGGAAACATATCATGCTCCATGAAGTATTTCGCATGCTTTTTTAGTATTTCGCGAAACGCAAAAAGTATTTTTGGGTGTACCCTTACTCTTATTTGTAAAAGCTCCCACAAAGAGTTTTCTCTTATAGCTTCGCGTATGCGCTTTATTTCTTCAAGAGTAACGTAAAGGTTATGAAGTGCGAGGATTCTTTCTTTCTCACTTTTTTCCATACTGAAAAGTTCTGCAGGTGTATATTTTGAACACACTCTACAGGAGCACGGAAACTCGTTAAGTTCATTCAGGCTTTTTGTGCCATAAGGTGTTAAGTATCTGTTTTCCTGTGCAGCAATAGCGTACATCGCAGAATCAAAGATATCCACGCCACATGCAACGAGAAGCGCAAAGGTTATTGGATGTCCTGCACCAAAAGCGTGCACAGGAATATTAGATGGTAAATTTTCTTTACACGTCAATACTATATCCACAAGCCTTGAATAATCATAGCTATTCATTAAAGGAACTATTCCACCTATTGCAAAAACTCTTGGAGAAATTGAATAAAGTTCTTTACATGCTTTTTTTCGAAGCTTTGTAAATACACCTCCCTGAATAGGACAAACGAGCTTTTTTGTAAACTCACGTGCTTCTCTTATTCTTTTTATGGTTTCTGTTAGTTTTTTTTCTGCTTCTTCGTAGCTATCATGTGGTGTTGTGAAAACGTCTACTGGTGTTACAAAATCGCTTCCTATTTTTTCCTGAAACTCGACCATTGTTTTATTATCAATATCTCTTATATTCCTTGAGAACATTTGATATGTACCAGAATCTGTGTAAATCAATCCTTTCCATTTAAAAAATTTGTGTAAACCCTTTTCTTCGATCTCTTCTCTAAACTTACTTCTTAAAATTATGTAAGCGTTTGTTATAATCAGCTCGACACCGGCTTTTTTAAGCTCCTTAATAGAGAGTGTCATTTTGTTTGGATTTACAACTATTGCTATGCACGGTGTTTTTATTTTCTTTCCAGAAATATTAATTCTTCCTATTCTTCCACCAGCATCTCTTGAGATCATTTCGAATTCCATTTTTAACACCAAATTTCTTCAAGCAATTTCCTACTGAGTAAAATATGTTCTCCTCTGCCGCGATGTATTTCGAGAACAACAGTTTTACAATTTTTTAATTGTTTAATAGTCTTCGCTATTCCCTTAAAATTTATTGTTCCAACTCCCAATGGTAAATGCTCGTCTACCTTTCCATTATTATCATGCACATGAAGATGTATTATCCTTCTTTTGAATTTCTTTGCTAATTCTTCTATTTCTTTTATTCCACCTTTTATATACGCGTGTCCTATATCGAGTGTCATTTTAAGACTTTTTATATTATCAAACATTTCCTTCAAATCCTCAATATCACTAAGCTGTGGTGGAAGAATGTTTTCCACACATAGTGTTATTCCATGCTCACTTGTAAAATCGGAAAGTTCTGCAAGACTTTTTGTTGCTTGTTCAAGTAGATTTTTTCTCGTTCTTTTTTCTTCGCAACCTGGAAATGGACGGAAATATGGATGTATTGTGAAAATATTCGCCTCAATTTTCATAAAATTTTCAATTATTTTCTTACACTCTTCTACCCATGATTTTCTTACATGTTCAAATGGAGAAGCTATTTCCGCACCCCATGGAAGATGAACAGTAATCAATTTGAACACTGTAATTTCTTTTTGTATTCTTTTTGAAATTTTTTTAAGAGGTGTTTCGATCGAGATTTCTACAAAATCAAACTCCCATTCCTTTATTTTTCTTATTTCTTCCACAAGATTTTTTGCTGGATTTGTTGGTAAACCAAAAAGCATGAGATATTTTTGGTTTGAATTTATTTTAAATTCTTCTTATTCAATGCTATTTCATGAAAGAAGCTGTGCTTGTATTGAAAAGTGGGAAATGTGCGTGGGGAAAGTGTATTGCATGTGGTTGGGGAAAAATAGATTATGGTAAGCCAAACTTACACAAATTGAAAAAGGTTGTAGATGAGTTTTTTGCAAAAATTGAAAAAAATGTTGAAAGAGTAAAGATTTTTTGTTCTGGGTCTTTTCTTGATGATGATCAGTTCCCAAGTGTAATAAGAGAATATATTGCAAGAAAATGTAAGGAGCATGGAGTCAAAGAACTTGTCATCGAAAGCAGACCTGAGTTCATAAAGGAAGAGAAAATAAAGCCTTTACTTGAACATGTAAATGTTGTTGTTGCAATTGGATTAGAAGCAGCAGATGATGAGGTTCTTGAAAAGTACAGAAAGGGGTTTAAGGTTAAAGATTTTGTTAATGCCGCTAAGATTTTGAAAAAACTTAGTTATAAAATAAGAGTCTATCTCATGGTAAACATGCCTTTTGTAAAGGATCACAAAGCCTTACTGAAAAAATCTGTCGAGTTTGCAAAGAAGTATGCTGATGAAATAGTAATCATAAACACCTTTCCACACGCAAAATCAGAGCTTTCTAAGATGTGGATAGAAGGCAAGTGGAAACCGATGGATAAAAAAGAGTTTGAAGAGCTTGTGAAACCTTTTAGAAAATACAAAAACATAGAGTTTGATTTTAACAACTTTGCATTTGAACCAAAGTTTCCAAAGGAAATGAGAAAGTTTCTAAAAGGTGTTGGAAAAAAATATTTACTCCACCCTTATTACGAGGTATGGCAAGATTATATATGCAGGTTTTACGAGAAACCAGCAGATAAAAAGTATGTGCTTTTCATTCCGTGCACTTACACAAAACCGTATTATAAATCGAAACTTCACAAAAAAATTCTTAAAATTGTGCCGAAAAGTGTGCATCTCGTTGTCATATCCTCTCCTGGTGTTGTTCCCTACGAATTTGTAGGAAAATATCCATTTACATCATACGACTGGGAAGAATGGAAAGAAACGCCAGCGATCAAAAAGCTTTACATAGAAGTTACACAGAAAAGAATAGAGAATTATTTGAAATCGCATAAATACGAGAAATATTTTTCCTTTCTCAAACCAACCAGCGAGAGCTTTATTGCTCTCAAAAACGCCTGCGAAAAACTTGGAATAAAGCTCGTGAACTGTGTTCCACCAGAAACATGGGAAAAAGTTAAAGCGAAGAAAAACCCACTAATTTACTCCATAGAAGATTTAAAAAGAAAGATAGAAAAAATTAAAAAATATGGATAAAAGAAAAATAATATCAGGGTTTTGTATGTTCATCACTATTGTAGCGTTTGTGTGTTTACTTTCTTTAAATTTTTATTTTCTTATTGCAAACAAAGAAATAGTTAAGCTTTTTCTATCCGAAAAATTAAAAGATTCTATAAATAAAAGGCAGTTCGAATATGCGCAGCGACTTTGTAATATCTTCCCTAAAATGTTCAAAGTTACAACACCTTATGGAAACATAACATGTAAAGATATTGAAAATAAAAGCTATGAAAAAAGTATAAAGGAAATAACTGAAAAACTCACATCAAACTTCTATGAAAGAAAATTAAACTGTACAGTAATAGAATGCCTTAAAAATAGTAGATGGGATGTTCTATTGTCGTTAAAGGCAAAATACTTTTTCATAAAAATACAAAATTACTTTGTAGTAATTCTCTGTTTATTTTCGCTGTTTTCTGTAGTTATAGCAAGAGATAGAATAAAGATCTTTAAAAATCTCTGTGTTGGTCTTTTATTAACACTTTTTGGTATATCGTTTTTTAATTTCTTTCTTTCTTCGTTTCTTTCTTCTTTACCACAAAACGTTTATGAATACATACTATTAAAGATTGGTGTTTTTCAAAAAAACGTTGTATACTTATCTATATTAATATTAATTACTTTGATTGCCTGCTATCTCCTCGAAAGTATTAGAGCTCGTCTTGAGCTATTAGAAACATAAACTCTGGTGCCTTAATATTTCCTTTTATTTCTCTCCCAACAATATATTTTATTCCTGTGTTTTGGAGTATTGAAATGAGTTTCTGGTTAAGCTCTCCATCTATAACTACAGCTTCTGCTCTAAGCTCCCTCACCGCTCTTGCTATTTCCTTTACTGGAACTTTCCCTAAAATGTTAAGCTCTTCATCCAAGAAACAAGCTCCCTTAGTTCCAAGCATTTCTTCCAAAATCTGTTTAAACCGTTGTTTCTTTTCCTCCTCTATTATTTTTGATTTCTGAACCTGTAAGGAAATGTAATGCTTTCTTTTTTGTTCTTCTTTTTGTGTAGAATCTTTCTGATCTTGTTTATATTGATCTACAGGTATCTTGTTCCTTAAGCATTTGAAAATCTCTTTTTTACTCAACTCCTCCACTTCCTTCCCATATGGCGCCCTTACAATATAATCTATCTCGGCAACTGAAAGCAGTTCCTTAAGAATTAAATCTCCTCCTCTATCTCCATCAAGAAAGACTGTTGTAATCTTTTTCTTTGAAAGTTCTATAATTACTTGTGGTATAGACGTACCTTCTATCGCAATAACATTTTTTACGCCGTGACGCAAAAGATTTATCACATCTGCTCTTCCTTCAACAATTATTATAGAGTCATAGTTTTCTATTCCCGGCCCAGCTGGAAGACCTTGGTATTCTGTTAGTTCTGCTGTTCTCACAGATTCTTTAATTTGTTCTGAAAGCTCTTCTATTTCCATTCCATAGTCATAAAGATTTTGTAAAAGTTCTCTAGCACGTTCTATTATATATTTTCTCTTTTCGCTTCTAACATCTTCTATTTTTTCTATCTTCACTTTCGCCTTACAAGGACCTATTCTTTCTATTATTTCACAACATGCAGCAACCAAAGCCGTTTCAGTAGAATCAAGAGAGGTAGGAATTATTATTAACCCACAGGACTTTCCGTTCTTATTTTCGATTTTTACATCTATTCTACCTATCCTTCCTGTCCTTTGTAGTTCTCTTAGATCAAGTTCCGGACCGAGAAGACCTTCTGTTTGACCGAATATCGCGCCTATTACATCTGGTTTTTCCACATATCCTTCTGCTTCAAACCTTGCGTAAATAGTATATTTCACCGTAGCCTGAGCAAGTTTCGCCATATCTACAACCACCTCTTTATCATTTTTTTTAATCCTTCTATAGTACTGATTCCACTTTTTGTAAAAAGTTTACGTAATTTTTTTCGAATATCTCTTCGAGGTTTTCGGAGAAAGAGCTCCAGTTTTTTAGCAAGTTCTTCTCCTTTCTTATCAAAGTCTGTAAGTACTACTACTTCCTCTTCTTCTATTCCGTTAACACATTCAGCGAGTCCTTTAGGGTTGAGCATGATTATATGCCTGAAGCCTATGCTTTCAAGTACTTTTTTATCCTTTACTCCTTCAACTATTACTGTAAAGCCTTTTATTTCTTCAAGATATTCAAGGAGCTCTTTCTCCTTATCTTCTTTTATCATTATGATAAACTTATATAATATTTTCCCGCCCTATAACATCGCCATTCATTCTTGGCACATGCCTCGTCGGGCGACTGACCGCGGGCGGGATATAAAGGGTTAATACTGAAAAAATATTTTAAATCTTTTCCTGTAGTGTTTTAAGGTCTATTTTTATCTCTTCCTTGTTTTCCAATCCAAAAATCTTTATACCTCTATAATTTCCTCTATAACTCGGTGTTCTTGCAAGGATAAAAACATGAGGAGGAAATCTTATTAGTCCACTTAAATTTATTTTTCCAGGATATAACGTGCTTTTCTTGAGGAAGATTTTTGGATGTAAGTTTTCTTGGTTATTAAATACAAGAAGTTTTAAAGAATCTATACTTACAAAGGCTGCTTTTAAAGGGTGTAATTTTCCGTTAATAAAAATTTTTATACAGTCTTCCTCACACCTCGCATAAAGTACTGTATTTCTTTTAAACTTAATTTTTTCTGGTTCACGAACTTCCGGAAAAAATATCTTTTTAACGTGAAATATACTTTTTTCATATTTACCTTCTACCCCTATAACTTCATCAATAAAAATTTGTTCATATTCTTCTTTAAAGAGTCTCTTATCAACAACACATTTCACACTACCTGTTTTGTCTTCGAGTTCGATTATTACATTTTTTTCTGTTTCATTCAACTCCTTTACCATACCTATAACACTGTAATATCCTTCTCTTAGAGAAGAAATCGATACAAGCATTAAGGGATTCATTTTCCTTTCGAGTGTTTGAGCAAAATAATCGAAATACTCATGAAGTGTCTCTATAAACTCCTGAATAGTAAGATTTTTTTTCTTCAAAAAAAGCTCTATTATCTCTACTTTTGGTTTTTTAACCGATTTAACAAAGTTTTTATCTATGAAAAGCGGCTTTTCCTCTTTTATCTTTTTTACAAGCTCATCTAGCTCTTTTTCATCAAGACCTTCAAGTTCTTCTATTCCATCCTCGGTAAAAAACGCTCCATGTTTCTTCGCAACTTTAAAAACATCCATATAATCACTTCAATAAAATTTTTCTGCTAAAAGTATGTATATTTTTTCTTCTATCTCTTTTGGTATTTTAAGAGAGATTATTCTTGTCCTTCCGTACCTTCCTTTTGATATTACTTTTGTTTCTATAAAACCAAAAAATGCAAGCTCTGCAATAAGATCACTCACTCTTCTTTCCGTAACAGGTTTTACACCAAGTTTTTTACAAACACTAATATAAAAATCAAAAACGCTTCCAGTCGTTATTTCCTTTGCTATTTTCGAGAGCTCAAGAATAGAGTAAAACACTAGCTGAGAATGTAATGGTTGGTGCTTTATTGTCTCTATGAATGTGTCTCGTTCTATCTTTTCATGTGCCATATCAACATGTTCCACCTTTATTTTATTTTCTCCTCTCCTCTCCGCTATTTCTGCAGCAACTCTTAGTAAATCAAGGGCTCTTCTTGCGTCTCCGTGCTCTTGTGCAGCTATAGCTGCACATTTCTCTATTACAGCTTCTTCTATTACACCGTCATAAAAGGCTATTTTTGCTCGCTGCTCAAGTATATCCCTTAACTGCTCCGCATTGTAAGGCGGAAAAACTAATTCTTCTTCCGAAAGAGAGGATTTTATTCTCGGATCAAGATGACGTATAAAGTGAAGATCGTTTGTAATACCTATAAACGATACCTTTGTTTTTTGTAGTTCATGATTTATTCTTGTTAGGTTATAAAGGATCTCATCCCCTATTTTTTGTACAAGTGCATCTATTTCATCGAGAATAAGTATTATCACCTGTTTTTTTTCATCTATTTTTTTAATAACCCTCCTGTAAAGTTCTTCTGTCGGTAATCCTGTAAATGGTACATCCTCTCCAAGCTGCTTGAGAATATATGCCAGTATTCTATATTCCGTATCTGTAAGTTTTTTCATCTTACAGTTCACGTAAATTACATTTACATTACTTCCGTTTTCATGTGAAGCTCTCATTAACTCCCTTGTAACATATATAGAGACAAGGGATTTTCCTGTACCTGTCCTACCATAAATAAACACGTTGCTCGGTTTTGAATTTACAAGTGCTGGCGCAAGAATTTTTGCTAATTCTTCTATTTGCTTCTCTCTATGCGGTATGGTATCAGGCGTAAAAGACTCTGAAAGTGCATGACGGTTCTTGAATATTTTCTGGGCCGTTAAAAAATCTGTGAAAATTTTCTGAACATCCGTCATACACCTTTCATTTGAAGTGAAGGTATAAAAAATTGTTTTCACGTTTATTTCATCTGGACATGAACCCATTTGTTTCATGTGGAAATGTTTTCATGTACACACGCTTTATTGACCCCTTCATTTCATGTGGAGTTCACATTTTACCCCATTATTTCATGTGCAATTCCCACACCCCTTTGTTTCGTGTGGAAGTAAAATAAGATATAATATATCTTATTTATTTAAAATATTACAGTGTAATAATGTATATATAGCAATAAATATTTTGTAATATATATGAGATATTGGTCAAAACACCATATCTAATTTTTATTGTTTGTTATATTTCCATAAGAAAGAAAGGGGAGTGGGAAAGTAGTAGATAAAAAACATTCAACTTATTCAACCTTAATTTCCAATGGAACTTAACCTTTTCACGAAGGATTCCAAAGTAATATCAGTGATAATTGCAAGAGGTATTTTTTCAACTTCAGCAATCCTTATTGCAAGCTCATCAAGTTTTTCGATTTCTCCATGATAAACAACAAGCGGTGGTTTTAAGTTAGAAACTTTCAGTGCTATCATAGGACTCCTCCCCCTCTTAATTTTTGTGAAGATAAGGGCCTTATGCGAGGCTATTCCATAGAACTTAACCATCTCTCCAGGTGGTAATTCGAGAACTGCTTTAAAACTGTCTATTACTGCATATCCGTAAATCTTAACTGGGTGAGAAGGTTTAACTACGAGTTTTGAAGAAATTGCTTTACAGAATTCCTCGAGCTCAATAGGGATACTAAACTCCTTTATATCCAGAAGAATGTCTGATAAAAACACATCTGAAGGGTATATGGAGAAGGACTTTATAATTTCTCCGCCCCTTTCTTCATCTATTTCTATCATACACTCAACAAACTTTTTTATCATCTTAATTCCAGGTGATTTTCTTCTACCACTTTCATAATCGGAGATTACAGAAGGTGAAATCCCGAGTTTTTTCGCAAGTTCTTTTTGTGAGATTTTGAAAATGGTGCGCCATTTTTGCATTGTCTTTCCAGGGTTTTCGGAAAGAACGATTTCACCTGCTATTTTCTTTAGGAGATTTTCACGTGAAAGTTTAAGGGAATCCATGAAATTGTTGTGAAAGCGAAAGTTTAAATATTTCTTTTAACACTTAACATGGCAAGGTGCCAGGTATGGATATGATTCCAATGAAAGTAAAAGATGTAATGAGAAGAAATGTTGTTACAGGATTTAAAGAAGAAACAGTTCTTGAAATAGCAAAAAAAATGAAAGAAAAAGATGTTGGAAGTGTTGTAATAATAGAAAAATCTGATAATACAAAACCTATTGGAATCATAACAAGAGAAGATATTACAATCAAGGTTGTTGCAGAAGGTAAGACTCCTTCTGAGCTAAAAGCAGAAGATATAATGAATTCTCCTGTGATTACATGTACAGAAGAAGATGATTTAATGGAAGTTGCAAACACGATTAATAAATATGGTTATGAAAGGCTTCCTGTTGTTGATAAAGGAGGTAATCTTATTGGGATAGTTTCTATAAGAGAAATTCTTGCAATAGCACCGGGGTTGATAGAGGTTTTCGTTGAGCGTCTGAAAAGGAGAGTGGATGAAGATATGGAAAGATTTGAAGGAGAAAAGGAAGATGAAGTTATAGAAGGTGAATGTGAACTTTGTGGAAATTATTCAGAAGAACTTAGAAAAATAAATGATATGTGGATATGTGCAGAGTGTGCGGAAAAAGAAGGTTTTTCTTTCCCAGAATGAATATCTTATTCCAGTGTTATAAAAACAAAGTTTAAATGGGTTTAGCTCTTAACATATCTTCCATGAAACTACTCTTGCAGGTTTTGGATTGTGATTATTTCTTACATAATGGCAGCCCCGTTGTAAGAATATTCAGCAAAACAGAAAATGGTGAAAGTATTTGTGTGCTATTTAGAGGAATATTACCATACTTCTATCTTCATTTGAAAGAGGGTGTTGATAAGGAAAAAGTTAAAGAAGAACTCGTTAAGAGGTTTGATGTTAAGATAGAAGAAGACAAAAAAATAATTCCTATAGGTTTTCATCCAGAACCAATTGAAATGCTGAAAATAATAGGAAAGGACCCTAGTAAAGTACCAGAAATAAGAGAGTTTGTAAAGAAATTTGGTAAACCATACGAGGCTGATGTGCTTTTCAAGTACCGCGTGCTCGTAGACCTCGGTATAATGGGAATGAGTTGGATAGAGGTAGAGGGTAATTGGGTAAACAGTGATGTAGCTAAATGCAAAACATTTGAAGCAAACTCAATAAAACCTGTTGAAGTTCAGAATAACGCTCCTTTACGTTATTTAGCAATAGATATAGAATGTATACCACAAGAAGACAGATTACCAGAACCTGAAAAGGATCCGGTAATAATGATAAGTATGGTGTTTTATCCAGAATATCGCGGAAAATCCCATCTCGTTCTCCTCGCAAAACCGTTTTCTGCCGAGAACGTTCAGGGATTTTCAGATGAAAAAGAGATGTTGAAAAAATTTGTTGAAATACTTCTTGAGTACGACCCGGATATAATAGTTGGTTACAACATTTACAACTTCGACTTCCCATATCTCGCAAAAAGGTTAGAAGTATGTGGAATAAGAAGGGATATAGGTAGATGCGAAAAACCACCAAGCATAAGAAAGCTGGCCAACGGACAGCATTCTGTTTCTCTTGTTGGAAGAGTTATAGTAGACCCGCACCATATAATAAAAAGCGATGTTGCCATACGCTTAAAGAGATATGACCTTAACACGGTTTCAAAGTTTTTCCTGAATGAAGAAAAAATAGAAATAGATGGAATAAGTGAAATGAGAAAACTGTGGAACGGAGGTAGAGAAGATTTAATGAAGTTTTCTGCTTACTGTAAAAAAGATGCAGAGCTTGCTATGCGATTGGTTATAGAGAAAAATCTCCTTGATAAGTTTTTTGAGCTTTCAAAAATTTCTGGATTACTGCTCCAAGACGTTTTTGGTGGACAGAGTCAAAGACACGAGTGCAGACTACTTCACGAATTCAAGAAAAGAAACATGGTTTTACCATGCAAGCCCGATGAAAGAGAAATAAAAAGAAGAAAAGAAGAAAGAAAAGAGCATGAATTGAAAGGAGCCGTTGTTCTAGAACCCAAAGTAGGATTACATAAAGATGCTTGTATACTTGTTCTTGATTTTGCTTCTCTGTACCCGAGTATTATAAGAACATTCAACATATGTCCTACAACACTAATTGTAAATGAAGAAGATCAGAAAAAGTACAAGTTCATAGAGTCTCCTACCGGTGCTAAATTTGTTTCTCCGGAAATTCGTGAAGGTGTGTTTCCAGCGATTATTAGAGAACTTATTGAGGCGAGAAAAAAAGTAAAGGCTGAGATGAAGAAGGAAAAAGATCCTGAACGAAAAAGATTTTTGGACGCAAAGCAGCATGCGCTTAAAATAATGGCAAATTCGCTTTATGGTTACCTCGGATTTTTACCAGCAAGGCTTTATCTTTTGGAAATAGCAAACTCAATTACAGCCTTCGGAAGAAAAACAATTCTCGCAACAAAAGAACTTGTTGAGGAGAACTTTGATGTAGAAATAGTTTATGGAGATACAGACAGCATTTTTGTAAAATCCAAAACAACAGATCTTGAAGAAGCCGAGAAAATAGGAGTTGAGATTTCAGAATTTGTCTCTTCACGTTTACCCGGATATCTGATGCTTGAATTTGAAAAAATATATCGCTCTTTTCTTATTTTGACAAAGAAAAGATATGCGGGTTGGAAATTTGAGCGCGATGCAAGTTCTCCAACAGGATGGAAGGACTCAATAGAAATGAAAGGAATAGAAACAGTAAGAAGAGACTGGTGTTCGTTGACTTCAGAAACGCTTGAAAAGGTTATAAATACAATACTTAAAGAAGGAAATATTTCAAAGGCGGCAAATTACGTAAGAGGTGTTATAAATGAGCTTCTTAAAGGTAATGTATCTCTTGAAAAGCTCACAATAGTTAAGAGTCTTACCAAACCACCTGAAGAGTATGATGGAACACAACCACATGTGGAACTTGCAAAAAAAATGAAGCAGCGTGATAAAACGCGTGCACCTTCTGTTGGAGATAGAATAGAATTTGTGATAGTAAAGGGCAACCAAATGTTATCCAAAAGGGCAGAAGATCCAAAGTGGGTTATTGAAAAGGGTCTTGAGATAGATGCTCACTATTACATCGAAAGCCAGATATTACCACCAGTAGAAAGGATTTTTGAAGTTTGTGGAATTTCGCGTTCAGAGCTTCTAGATGGCTCTCGACAACAGAGTCTTTTTGACTTCCATGTTACAAGTAAAAAAAAGGAGGAAAGTAATTTATTACCAGAAGAAATTACGCTTGACGAATTTGAAAATATTTTCTGTACAGCATGTAAAACTAGTTGCAGAAGGCCCAGCCTTTCAGGTACTTGTCCATTCTGTGGAAGTACAAAAATATACTTTGAATCTTCTGGTACAATAGGAAAAAGAGCAAAAATAGCGATATAATTCAGAGAAGTGATAGATAATACAGTATTGTTGGGATTATTAAAAAGCCCATAAGAGAAGTTCTTTTAACACCGAGAATGTTTACGATTAATCCTAAAAAGAAACACGATAGGCATAGCAAAAGACCTCCAAGTCCTGAAAAAAGAAAAACGAGAAAGAGCAAAAAACAAAACATGAAAAGAGAAAATTTTGCATAGTTTAAATTTCTCAAAAGAAAAATGAGTTTTCTCGCAAAAACAAGTGTTAATATCGTGCCTGCTGAGATAGCAAACAGAGAAACAAAAATAAAAAACAATAGAATCTCTTCTGAAAAATTACCTAAAAGCTTGAAGATAGCTTGGGCAACTCCACTTCTTGGATTTGAAATAAAATAGATTGCAAAAAACGAAAGCATAGCATCGACAGTTGTAATTGCACCTATTGCGACAAGAAAATTTCTTTCATTTTTCTCACCAAGAAGCTCTTGTGCTATAGTGGCAAGCTGAGAAGCTCCAACTCCAGGGAGAAACCCAGAAATGATTCCGGATAATAAACCAGCTTTTACACCTTTCCATTCTCTAAACTTCTCTTGCTCAAACGTTATAATTTCTGGGAGAGTTGTTTGTTTTTTCCATGAAAGAAAAAGAAGCGGTAAACCAAAAAATCCTGTAAATACCGGAAAGAATACATCGTAATCAATAAGCTTAATTCCCATTATCCCCGTAAAAATAATTATCACAAGTGAAATAAACATATTTTTCAACGATTTCTCAGTAATAATAATCCACACAAGTACAAAAATAAGAAGAAACGGGATGAATGTTTTTATCGAAGGATAAACAACGGAAAAAACAAAGTAAAATGGAAAAATAGCAAGCGAGAGTAAACCAGCATAAAAACCGCCCAGAACGGTGAGTCTTATAGCTTCATATCCGTAACCACGTAAAAGCATTCTATGGCCGGGTAAAACTGAGAGAGCCTCTGTGCTTTCAGGTGCACCAAAAAGTATAGAGGGTATAAAAGAAACAAAAGAATTTGTGATACCAGCACAAATTAGAAATACGCTTGAAAGCAAAGGATCAAAACCATGAGAAATAGAAAGACCAAGAAGTATTGTTGAAAGCAAATTTGGATGTATTCCTGGGATTAAACCTGTTATGCACCCAGCCAATATGCCAAGTAAAATCCATGCAAGAACATCGAACATAAAAAGAGAATAATAATTGATTATTATTATATCTACATAAGTTCTTCGATTATCTTTCCAAAAGCAGGACGGGTTATAAATACAGAAATAAGTATTCCAAGAATTGTTGTTATTGCGAATCCCTGCATAACCTTTGCTCCAGCGCTCATTAATGGAAGCATAGCCACTATAACTGTTGCTGCCGAAGAAAAGATTATAAAGAACGCTCTCTTTATCCTTTCCTTTAGCGTATAATACTTCTTTTTCTCATGTATCGCTTCGTCTATTATCATTATCTGCGCATCTACGCTAGTACCGAGTGTAGCTATTATACCTGCAAGTGAAGGTAAATCTATTGTCCATCCTATTAAGCAAGCCACACCTAAAATAATCAAAACTTCAGAAAGTGAAACGAAAAGCATAGGAAAAATTATCTTCGGGTTTTTATATCTCAATGAAACTACTATTGCAACAAGAATTTCCGCTACTACACCTATTATCAAAACTTCTCTTAGGAATTCTTCTCCAAAAACTGGAGAAATTTCGTTAACTTCTACTATTCTTAATTCCACAGGAAGTTTTCCAGAAGAAAGCACTGTTTGTAAAAATCGCATTTCCTTTTTTGCCATCTCTCTTGTTGGAGCACCGCCTTCTATTGCAGCAGAGGTTACAAGTTTACCCTTCAAATCAGGAGAAATAGAAAGTTTGTCTATGAGCTTCCCGTCAAGGAATAGGAGGAGGTATCCATTTTCTAAAACCTTTCTCGATTCACCACTTGCTCTATCTATTTCATAAATAACTCTCATATCCTGTGTGAGTTTTTTCATTCTCTCTGCTGCTTCTTGAGAAATGTAAATTCCGAATGAAAAATAACACATTTTTTTATTAGTTCCCCTAAGATATCCACACCTGAGATTAACAAAACAACCAGGTTCGTTGATCATACAAACTTTTTTAACGTCTTTTGAATCAAATACTTTTGCATAAAATATTAGTGTATCATCGGTTTTATTTACAAATTTAAACTCTATTCTTTCTATATAAAATGTTTTATTTACAGTTTTATTATCAATGTAAAGCGTGTTGTTGATCATTTCTATGCGATGCTTTTTACCACCAACTAAAAGCAATCCCCTTCCATTAGAGAGCTTTACTATTTTTGGTATAAAAGCCTCTAGGTATCCTTGTTTTTCTAAAACATTTTTAACATCACTTATGCTTCCTCCAGCCATTTCGAGTTGAATATACTTTTTACCTTGAACATCAATTATTGTGAAAGTAGCTTCTTTCAAACCGAAAACGTTTATTCTTGTTTCAAGTTTTTCTTTGGTTGCTTCAAGAAGTTTTGTGCTAACATTTTTAACAGGCTCTAAAAGAACTCTTATTCCACCTCCTATATCAAGCCCGAATTTTAAAGCCTTCCTGACAGGAGCAACTTCTATTCCAAGAGAACCGTTAACATAACCAAGTATAAGTTTTCCATTAACTATCATCCTAACACTCCCTGTATAATTCTCGAATGCCTTCAAGTCAGCTGGTGTTTTTATACGCTTTTCATTGATCCATGTGATGATGTCTCCTGGAAATACCTTGTCTTTGAACGGTGAATTTTGAGAAACACTTTTAACAACAACCCCAGGCGTTGTTGGAATAAGAACGACTAAAGAAATTACCAATGCAAGCAACCAAATTATTATTCTAAAATCCTTCAGCAATATTTTCATTTTTTCCTTTCTACCCACCATCTGAGCACAACTCCGTTAAAGCACCATGTGTTTATTATATCCGCGGTTATTCCTAAGAGCAAAACCGCTGCAATCGATTTTAAAACTTCTGATGATGTGAGCATAAACATTACGCTAACAGCGGCAAGTGTTGTTAAAGACATTGTTATCCCTGTTTTAAATGAGTTTTCCAGAGCTTCTTCAAGCTTTTCTTCACCTTTCAAAACCTTTGTGGTGAGTAAGATATCTGTATCTGCAGAATAACCTATGAGAAGTAGTAAACCAGCCACCACAGGGATGTTTAAGGGAATTCCAATGAATTGGGATAGCACAAAAGCCTCGAAAATATCAGCAGCCACTGCAAAAAGAACATAAAAACTTGGAATAATTTCACGAAATATAAAAAACACAACAACACTCATTAGAAGAAATGCAATAATAACGGCAGAGGTCATTTGGGAAAGAAATCCCTTTGCAAGAACTGGAGAAATTTTTTGAATAGAATAATCCTTTATATCATACCCAGCTTTTCTAAGAGTTTCAACAATACTTTTTGCATCTGTATCCGGTGGTAGCATTACAAAGACAGTGTATTCTTCGTAGCCTTTGGCAATCCTCACCTTTACATGAAAATCGCTTAGTAGCTTTTCAATATGCTCTGCACTCGGTTTTTCTTTGAGAAGAAATGTTATCTGAGCACCTCCTGTAAAATCCATTCCTAATTTAAGTGGAGTATTTAAAAATATCACTAAGCATATCACAAGGAGCGATAACGGCAATAATGCAAGGAATTTATATTTCTTCAAATTTCCGTACATGGCATCACCGCCGGTTTATTAAATAAAAATTTTAATCTTTAAAAATTCTCATGGTCAAAACATGCATAATAGGAGCCGGTGTAGTTGGTTGCTATACGGCACTTTTACTCGCGGATAAAGCCGAAATAACTCTTGTTGAAAAATCACCAGTTGCTAATAAACCCTGTTCAGGGCTTTTTTCTTCTCGAATTTTTGAGTTTTTGTCCTTTCCAAAAAAGCTTGTAGAAGCGCGTTTTGAAGAAATTGAAATAAATTTTGGAAAAAGGAAAGTTACGTTAATTCTCGAACAGCCATTATACGCTTTTAATAGAAAAAAACTTGAGGAATATCTTTTTTCGCTTGCAAAAAAAGAGGTAAATGATGTTATCATAGACAGAGCAATTTCTGTAACAAAGCGTGCTGAGGTTTTTCTTGAAAGGAGTGGAAAAATGAAATTCGATAAAGTAATAGCATGTGATGGAGCGCTTTCTACTACAAGAAAATCCCTCGGACTACCTTCACCAAGATTTTATCTTGGATTGCAGTATTTTATAAAAAGTAAAGAAAAAAACGAAAAAATAAGAACGTTTGCAACACAACATGGCTTTATATGGGAAATACCGAGAGATGGAAAAATAGAATATGGTATTTTCGAAACACCTGAAATAGCAAGAAAAATTTTTGGGAAATTTCTCAGAGAAAAGAATTTGAGTGTGCATAATCTTCGAGGAGCTATAGTACCTTGCGGAATTGTTACAAGTCCTTACTCAAACGTGTTTTTATGTGGTGATTCTGCTGGAATGTGTAAACCATGGAGTGGTGGAGGTATAATATGGAGCTTTACCGCCGCAAAAATAATGGAGAGTATATTTCCAAATCTCGCGAAGGCAAATTTTTTTGTGAAAAAAGTATTTTTCACAAAACAAATTTTTTATCATCGTTTATCCAAGCTTGTGAGAAAATGCTCTTTCCTTCTTCCGAAAAAAATAAGAATTGATACAGATTGGGTTTTTTAGATAGTGCATTGTTTTATCACCAAAACTATGAAATCACTCTATCAACATGCTCGCAGAAACCACTTATTATGTAAGCTCCGAGTAAACCTTTTTTTGCAAGCGCTGGAAATATTTGGTATTCAAGTGAACTTCCTTGTTGTTCAAAAATCTCCGGTTCTCCTATGAACATTCCAGTATAAACGAGATAGGTTTTAGAAATTTTTGGTTTCTCTACAAATTCTATTACTCTGTCTCCTTCAACAACAACATTTCCCCATTCTTTTGGTCGGGGAGATGTTTTTACTACGAGCGTCGCGAGCGCAGAAGAGCGCACATGGTATTTCCATATCTCTT
>JALSPV010000117.1 GCA_026985775.1 Candidatus Aenigmatarchaeota archaeon | reverse complement strand
CAAAAAGTACATCACAGTAAAGACAGAGAAAGGGTTTTTTCACTTTTCCTTTCAAAAGCTTCAAGGTTCTTGCAGTATCCTGCTTTGTTAAAGATGTCTGTGCTCTTTCCTCTACATAGCATAACTCCACGCCATGTTCACTTCCATCCCCTATTACCGAGAAAATAGCGCTAAGCACACGTTTCCTCCCTATTATAAAAATTTTCGTGAATCCGTGTTTTCTAAGGCCTTGGACTATATGCTCTATTGCGGTTTTTCCTTTATACTCCAGAAGCGGTTTAAAGGTATTGTTTACCATTAATTTCTTTTCCTCTCCTCCTGCAAGTATTACAGCAATTTTTCTTTCAGAAAGAGCCTTTCTTATGAGAAATTCTATTGCTTGAGAGCGATTTCTTATTTTAAGACCGTCTACAAGCATATCTATTTCTTTCAACAAAGCTCTATCTATTGCAACTGAGATCTTTTCTTTCATACTATTTCCTACTCAGGTAAGAAATTTAAGAATTTATGCTAAAGATTCGATAAACTTTCTAAGCTCTATAACTTTTGGTGTTCCTAAATCCACGTTTTCAGAAAAAGACCAGAAACCATAATTGCTATGATCACCAAACCTTCCAACAGCTTTCATACCATGATCAGAGATTATGAATACTTTTTTAGCGACCTCTTTTGTTTTTTTTGCTATTTTTTCGAGTTCGCGGTAAATGAGCTTCATCTTTATTTTCAAACCAAAGCTTACATGACCAATGGAATCGGCAAGAGAAAAATAACTCATAAGAATATCGTAATCCTTTTCAAGTGCTTCAAAAAACATTTCCTTTACCTTTTTATGGTTTTCGAAAATTAATTTGTCATACTCTTCCACACTTGCTTCTCCTTCAAAAACCTTTTTCATCACCTCTCTTTCCTTTGCATGTATTTCAGAAATGTGCGTAAAACCAGGAACATCTATAGCATACCATTTTTTAAACTTCGAGAAAAAGGTTTCCTCCGGCTTAACCCTAAAATTCCACAAGTCTTTTAACGCGAGCTTTTCAGTATTCCTTCCTGTTAGAAAAGAGCTCCATATAACAACAGTTCTCGGCTCGGTAAACATGCTTATATCTGTTTTCCCAAAACTCTCTTGCATAAGCTCTTTACATTTGAACTCAACAACATAATTATATTCCAGACCATCATAACCGAGAATGACAATCAAACAACAACACCCCCGGCAATTATTTTACCGTTTTTAACGAGTACAATTCTCGCAAGCTCTGGGATTTCTGATATTGAAGAGAACACCATTTTATCTGAAAGCTCTATTATACATTTTCCAATTTCGCACGGTTTTATTTCCTTTGTATTTTTTTCCTCGAGAGTATCTATATCAAGCGCATCAATAATTCTTTTTACTCTGCATTTTGCTTCCTGTGTAAAGCATCTCATCAGAAATTCACAACCTTCTTCCACGCGCTCCTCGAGAGCAAAAATTGTGCATATTATCTCTTTTTTCACCTGCAATTCTTTATTACTAAGTACACACCCCCTGCTTATATCTTCACTTAATTCCAATCCCGGAGAAGAAACTGCGCTTATTTTTGAGATTTCATCAGGGTAAAAAATACCATTAACTTTCACATTTTTTCCAGAAGGAAAGGAATAAAGGGTTTCACCGCTTTTTATTTTTCCGCTTAAAAGAACACCAGTAACAAGTTTTTTTCCGCCATTTGTTTCATAAATTCCCTGAACACAGAAAACAGTTTTTTCAGCGTCTTTCTTTTCAAGTTCTAAGTTAAGAAGCTCTTCAATTAAAGTTTTTCCATTATACCATTTCATGTTACGCGAAGATACGACAACGTTATCTCCATTGTACGCTGAAATCGGGATAAAAGCAATCGCGTGCAAACCAATTGTCTCGAGTAAGTCTTTTACTTTCTTCTTAATTTTCTCAAAGATATCTTGCGAATAATTTACGAGATCCATTTTATTCACAGCAACTATCACGCTTTTTATTCCGAGAAGCTTTAGTAAAGCGGCATGCCTCTTGGTTTGCTCCTTTATCCCTTCATCCGCAGCTATTATCAGCACAGCTACATCTGCCTGCGAAACACCGGTTGCCATGTTTTTTATAAACTCTTTATGCCCTGGAGCATCTATTATTGCAAACTCCTTGCCTTTATACGAAAAGAAAATATGCGATGCTTCTATTGTCTTTTTTTCTTTTCTTTCCTCCTCGAGGGCATCGACAACAAATGCAAAATCCATTTCTTCTCCAAGCTCTTTGCACGCAAGCTCTATTTCTTTCAGCTTTTCTTCGGGGAGCGATTTTGTATCGTAAAGAATCCTTCCTATGAGCGTAGATTTTCCGTGATCCACTTCACCGACCATTGCTATTTTTAGCATTTTGTCCACCTCACATGTAACCGAGCGCTCTTAACTTTTCCATCATATACACCCTTTCTTTATCCTGAATTCTTCCAGCTCTTTCAGGGATTTTCGTTGTCTCAAGCTCTTCTATTATTTCATCAATTGTTCTTGCGTTAGAAGGAACTGGAACGACGCACGGTGCGCAGCCCAAGCTTCTGTAACGTAGCATTTTTCCATTGTATTCTTTTGCGAAGTAAAGATCTATTACCGGTATATTTTCACGCTTTATGTAGCGCCATATGTCTATTTCCCTCCAGTGCAGCATTGGATGCACACGAACATGCGAACCTTCTTCTTCAACAACGCTAAACTGTTCCCATAACTCTGGTGGTTGTTTTAGAAAATCCCATTTGAAGTTTTTATCGCGCGGTGAGAAATATCTTTCCTTTGCTCTTATTGCATGCTCATCCCTTCTTATGGCAACGAGTAGTGCTTTAAAGCCGTATTCTTCCACAGCTTTCTTTAACGCTTCTGTTTTAAGTGCAGTGCAGCACGCTAATCTTCCTTTTTCTGGACCCATACCATTTTTTATAGCTTCTTCATTCTTAGCTATAATGAGCTCGAGATTCCATTCTTTTTTGAGCTTTTCTCTGAACTCATAAATTTCCTTTAGCTTATAGCCCGTATCTATGTGAAGAACAGGAACAGGCACTTCTCCAAAAAAAGCCTTTCTGACGAGATAAAGCATTGTCGTAGAGTCTTTTCCCCAAGAAACAAGTACAGCGAGCTTTCTGCGAAATTTAAAATACGCTTCACGAATTATGTAAATGCTTTTTGCTTCTAGTTCGTTGAGATAATCAAAACTTTTTGTCATTTTCAACACCTTAAGCTACACTCCAATTAGAGTGTAATAATATTATTTAAAGTTTCCGATTGTTACAGATATCCAAGCTCTTTCAGTCTTTTTCTCACTTCTTCTACTTCTTTTTTCGAAAGCTTTCCCTTTTCGCTTACCTTCCCACCACTTGCAATCAAGCGCATGGTAAAAACAACAAATTCCGTAACGCTGGAAAATCCCGTACCTTTTATTATTTCCTTCAGTTTTTCGTACAGCTCCTTCGGAATTTTTATTGTAACCTTTTCTTTCATAATTTTCATTTATAATTTTTGCAAGTTTTATATAGCTCAAAACATCAACATAATTTAATGAAAATTAATTCAAAAACTTTGAGAACTGTATTAGGAACTTTTTGGTTTTTGGCAGGAGTAGGAAAGTTGCTTTTTCTAAACAAAGTTGCAGCTATGCTATCGATGTTTGTGAAAACTTGTTTGCTATCCTTTTATGCTGATTTTATCTCCAGTTTCGTCCTTGCTAACGCGAGTATAATAGTTCTGCTGATTGCCATCGCAGAGGTAGTAGCGGGGATTTTCATTCTCCACTCTGAGATTTACGCAAAACTAGGTTTACTGCTTGCAACTTTGCTAAATATAGTCTTCTTACCATTAGGCATACCACAGGTATTTATAAACACCCTGTTTATCGCAGCTCAATTATGGCTTATGAAAAAAGAACTGAACGAGAGCATCATAGCAGGCTTTCTTTTGCGATTCAAAAATCTGTTTAAAGGGGTTGAAAGATGAAAATTACTAAGGAGATGAAAGAAGCTTTAGAAGAAACATATATGCCTCTTTTCAACCCTTTTTTGCCATATAGAGTTCTTTATCTGGCTACTTGCGATAGAGAGGGTAATCCTAACATCACGGTAATATCTTTTGCAAAGGTCATTGATAACAAAATAATAATCCCAGATATAGCACTTCTGAAATCAAGATTAAATATAGAAGAGAATCCAGACATTTCGTTTATTGTAGCGTTATACAGAAATTATCAGCCAGTAGGAGGTTTTGGTATAAGAATTTTACATGCTATAACCAAACGACTCATATCTATAGACATATCGCTTCTTGGCAGAATTAAGTTAAGAATCCTTCTAACGCTTTACAAAATTTTCAAACGTTTTATCCCAAGAGCAAAGTACAAAATATCTCTCCGAAAAGAGCCAAAATACTTTGAGTTTAGAGGAAAGGCAAAAATCGTGAGATATGGCAAAACCTACGAGAACATGAATAAATTCATGAAAATTTTGTTTGGTAAAAAGTTCGAGCTCAATGGTATTGTGGAGATAGAAATCGAGGAAATAAAAGAAAAAAAGTTGAGCGATCATGCTTCCTAAGGAAGCAAATATTTTGGAGCAGGTTTTTCGGAAACGCATAAAAGACGAGCTTTCAGGGATAAAAACAAGTATAAAAATTGATAGTGAGATGAAAGATGTTTTGGAGAAAAATTACAGCAAAAACTTCTCCGCAAGCCTTCCATTCAGGCTGCATTATCTCGCATTTAGAGAAAACGGAAAGCTTCGCATAATTCCCGTGAAAAAGGTCAGGGTAATGGACAAGAATAAAATTTTGGTAGAGTGTGATGCTAAAATAAAAGGAAGGGTAGCTCTTTTAAGCTGCGTTTACTCCAAATTTGAGGAGGAAAACGAACGTCTTGTTTCGCGTTCACTAAGCATAGAGGAAATGAAAGGGTGGCAATTCAAAGGTTTTGCAAAGTCAAAAAGAATTGGAAAAGAAAGCTATATATTGCTGGAAGTAGATGAAATCTACTGCGCAATAAGCGGAAAAAAGCTTCAAGAAACCAGAGAAAGGTTAAGAATAAAACTTATTCAGGGTATTGTGAAATCGTTCTTCAACATCAGCGGAAATGTGGCGATAGCTATTGCTAACAGAGCGCTGAGAAAATTTAGGATAGAGATTAAGGGCAGTGAAGAAAACTTTAGCATAAAGGGTTCGAACAAACTGAAAAAGATGAAAACTAAAGAATTCAACAAAATTCTTTGTACTTTATTGAAAGAATATTCTGTAATCTATGGCGAAAGACTCGCGAAAAGCATGACAATACTTCTGGAAAAATTCTCAGAAAACTTAAGAGCAAAGCCTAAGAAAGAGTGGAAGGTGTGTTTAAAATAGCCTCTAAAGATATCCAAGTGCTTTCAACCTTTTCTTTATCTTTTCTTCATCTTCCTCCTCGAAGCTTGTGCTTTCTTCCTCAACAAACTCTGTTAAAATAAGCTCTATATACTCTTCCACGCTCTCAAAACTCATTTCCTTTGCCTTTTCTCTGAGTTTGTCTACAAGCTCCTTTGGAAGTTCTATCTTTTCTTTTTTCATGCAAGAGTTTAATTAGAAGAGTGATTTAAAATTTGTGTTTGGTTATGGAAAATTTTAAATACATTTACATACATTTATAATTTATACCATAGGTAATAACTATCTCTGAGGAAGCATACGAAAAGCTAAAGAGAATAAAAGGAAACAGGAGTTTTAGTGAAACGATACTCTCCTTACTTAAGGAAAGAAAAAAATTACAAAGGCAGAAGTAATGAAATGGATAGGAAGACAAGAGAAACTTGTAAAAGGAAAAGAAAATGTAAGTGAAAGGATAGATGAAATATTGTACGGTGTAAAGTAATGAAATAGCAGATTCTTCTTTTTTGGTTGCATTGTTTTTACCAGAAGATATCAATCATGAAAAAGCAAAAAAGGTTTTTGAAAAAGAAGATTTATTCCTAATCCCCGAAGATATGGTCAAAGAAACATTAACAGTAATTTGCTATAAAAAGGGAATAAAGTGTGTCAAGGAGGTTTGGAAACTTATTTCAAACTCAGATGTATTTGAAATAATTACAGAGGAATATAAGAAATTAGTTTCCTTTTATATTTCATTGAATAGAAAAATTTCATACTTTGACACATGCGTAATCTATTTTACTTTTCTTAATGATTGCGAACCATGTAGTTTTGACAAAAAGCTTCTTTCTTTGTGGAAAGGTTTAAGGAATCAGTAGTTTTATCTTCTTATAATTCTTTCCAAATCCTTCAAATCAAAGCAATAGACCTTTCTTCCTTCAAATTCATCAATTTTTTCTTTAAAACTTTTAGCAAAAATAGCGAAATATTCTTTTCTTTCATCATTATGCCAATTAACGTATTCTGATTTATTTGCTAATTCTTTCCAAATCTTTTTTGCATTAATATTATCTTGCCATTTGCATTCTGCAAACAATATTTCCTTTGTGTTTTCGTTCAATGCAACAATATCAATTTCTTTGTCTTTATACCACCATTTTCCAAGTTTTGTAAAGGGGAAAAATTTTACAACAACCTTCCTGCAAATTATTTCAAAGATTCCGAAAAAATATTGGGAAAAATTTTTCTTTATATTGTCAAGTATCATATCTACCAAACCTTCTTCTATTTTGGATTTATTGGGATAAACGAATCTGAACCAGAATTTGAAATAATTATTTTTTATGTAATATAATCTCTTTTTAGATCTGTTACTTTCAGTAATTGGTAATTCATATCCAATAAGGTCTAAATTTTGCAATATTTCATATATCTG
>JALSPV010000116.1 GCA_026985775.1 Candidatus Aenigmatarchaeota archaeon | reverse complement strand
TTCCGCAAGTCTTTTTGCAAGGGTGCTTTTTCCAGAGCCGGCAAACCCGCTTATTATTATTGCGGGAATTTTTTTTTCTTCCATGAAAACAAAATTTTGTAAAGAAATTTAAAAATTCATTCGAGCTCCGGTTTTTTAAAATAAACCTTGTTCGTTCTTCCCCTCCTTTCTATTTTTATTAAACCTCTTTCTTCAAGGGATTTTAACACTTTTGAAACCTTTGCTTTTGAATAACCGGTTTCTTCAACTATAACCTTTTGATTTACTCCATGTGGATATGCAAGAATAACCTTCATAACCTTCTTCTCGTCTTCACGAAGCAAGGGAAGTACTATTTTTTCGACTTTTTTCCTCTTAAAGTAAATCAGATAAACAAAAGCTGCGAGTACGAGTACAAAAGCGCTTAAAATCAGCGCTATTTCAAAAATCTTTTCTTTTTTACTAACTTCTTCTACGTGCTTTTTAGGGAACTCGTAGTAAAGTTTTACTCCATAAATTTCTCCAGCACCGAGATTACTTTTTTTCCACAAAACAAAAATTCTTCTACCATCCGTACCTACGCTACCGTTTTCTGGTAGAAATGGTATGTGCTTAGTTAGCACGGCTCCTTCGGGAATCTTAACGAGCACTACTACTTCCTTAGTTGGTTGTGAAATTCTAAAATTATTCTCAAAAACAAAACTGTCATTTTTCCATTTTTTTGCCTTTGTGATTGCAACAACCCTTAAAATTACGTTTTCACCTCTTGGGATTTCACACTTAAGTCTTTGACCCAATAACTTGCAGGGATAATTATAGCGAAGAACTTCAACAGGTGATTCAAAATAAATGGTGAGTGTAGTTTTGTTTGTTTCAAGATAAATCGCCCTGTACTCGCATATTGCTGTAAGATTCTCGTATATTTTTGCATTCATCTCGAAGTGATAAAGTTCTGCATTTACACCAGAAATTAAAAAGAGGAACAAAAAAGCCAAAGGTAAAAAGCTATTTTTCGCGCTTGACAACTATACCACCCGCGAGCTCACTTAGTTTGTGCATTATTCTTCCAAGTAAGTTCAAAAGTTCTTGAGCTTCGCCAACCGAAACTTTTATTACATCGGGCTCAATTACTTCACAGGCAGAAGGTCCATAGACAGCGACAAGCTCTGCAAGTGAAGAAAGATTTTGAGCAAGGAGTTCTACTTCGCAGATAGCAGAAAAAAGTGTTTTAATCTCGGTACCCAACTCCTGAGGCTCATGAAACTCCTTTTTAACAATTTTTGCTCTTTCATCCTTTTCGAGCTTTTCGATGTGCTCTTTTAAAGCTTTTTCTGCAAGCTCTTTCGAAGTGCTAACGACTTCGAAAAGCATGTAGCTTTTTATCCACCCTTCTTTCACAAGCTTTTTTACCTCTTTCTCGGAGATCATTTGCCTTCACCAGATAACTTTTAGAATCAAAAACCTATAAAACTACTGGGATTTTTTTCCCGCAGTCAGGACAGTACGGTTCTGTAATATGTATGTGCTTTAAAAAGACACCCTCCCTTTCTATCAAAAGCTTCCCACATCCGGGGCAGTAGGTATTCTCGTACTCTGCAAAAGGCGTGTTTCCGAGGTAAACATACTTAAGCCCTTCTTTTTTCGCAATCTCTACACATTTG
>JALSPV010000115.1 GCA_026985775.1 Candidatus Aenigmatarchaeota archaeon | reverse complement strand
AGAGTTTTCGACAAAAAAGAAGACCAGATTTTTATTTCAAATACTCAGAGAGCTTATTCAGGAGTATACAAAACTACTTCGCTTAATAGAAAAAAGAATAAGAAATATAGAAAGACTCTTTATCCAAAAAGCAAGGAACGAGGATATTTTACTTTTAATGAAAATAAAAGAAACTGTTCTTGATTTGCAAAATGCAATACACGAAAACAACAAAGTTCTCGAAGGAATACTTGCAGGACATCACATAAAGCTTTACAAAGGAGATGTAAGAATAATAACAGATATTATAATAGATAACAAGCAATGTATGACAATGTCGAGCTTTTTAATAAAAAATGTTAACAATGCTTTGCAAACATTTGAGTGGATAATTTCTAACAACCTGAACATAATTATGAAAAGACTAACAAGTCTTGCCATGATAATCTCTATTCCTATGATAATTTCAAGCATATATGGAATGAATATTTTACTTCCTTTACAATATCATCCATACGCGTTTGTAATTCTCATGCTCTTATCTCTTGTACTTTGTCTTATTGTAGCAGTTTATTTCGCCAAAAAGAACTGGCTGTAAGTGAGCCAAGATGAGAAAAACCTTCTCAATTGCTCTAAGTACAGGGCTCGGGATAGCGAGTATATTCATGCTTGTTTTATCTTCCTTTACTTTACCAATCAAGTTCGCCATCACTTTTATGTGCTATGCAATAATATTTTCATGTGCTATTACAGGTTTTCTTGTACACAAAAGGTTTTGTAAAGAAAAAAGGCACAGTTTTCTTCCTCATGGTTTTTCTCCGTTTTTCACCAGCATAACGCTTCGTAACGGAAAGAAAATAAAGGGGGTTGTGATAAGTATATCTCATGGTTTTGTTGTTTGCAAACCTTTGGATAAGGAGGAAGAGTTAGCTATTTCATTTCATGAAATCAAGAAACTGGAGATAAGTTAGTGTCGCTATGAAGCATATGAATATAAACCATAAAATCAATGCAAATCTCTTTCCATAATTTCTTTCAAGGGCTAGGCTTGCAAGATAAGATGAAAGTGCAGCAAAAAATGCAAGCACTCTCTCCATAAAACCAACGGTTATAGGAGAGATAAGCAAAAGTATTCCTAAGAGAAGTGTTACATTAACCATGCTTGAACCGACTAAATCACCAATGCTTATTTCAACAAAACCTTTTTTTCTGAGGGTATTTAATGTAATGAAAATCTCTGGAAGAGATGTTTCTATCGCTATTAGTGTCGAACCAATAAAGCTCTGCATAATTCCTGTTACTTCTGCAACTTCAGAAAAACAATTCACAGCTATATTACAAAGGGATGCAACTCCAATAAAAGAGAGTATAAACCACAATAAATTTGCGGAAATTTCGAAAATTCTTAAAAATCCAAGCCTGACTTTAAGTAATGGATACGTTTCTCTTGCATAGTTTGCATATACAAAATACATAACTAGAAGGAATATTCCAAAGGACCATGAAAGCTTAGAAAAAAAGAAAATAAATATTACAACTATTATGGGAAAGAAAAGATATTTTGAAAACTCTTCTGCTACTTTCCTTTCTATACTTATACCTCTCCATAAAAGCAGACCAAACAAAAGCGTTAAATTAACAACAAGCGCACCAAAAAGATTTCCATAACTGAGTTCTCCTGTGTTTGCAGAAAAAGAAGAAACAGCAATTGAAAGCTCTGGTAAGCTTGTTGCAATGGAAATAAACACGAAACCAAAAATACTTTCTTTCATACCAAGAAGTTTGCATAGCTTTGATGCAAACTCTAATGCCTTTTCAGCCAGCTTTGCAGCAAGAGCAATACATATCATTCCTATAAAAAAGAGCAAAAAGACATGCATTCATAACACCCCCACAATAAACCATGCTAGAATACAAAGAAGTATTTCGGCGAGTATTAAAAACGCTACAACACCTTTTTCACTAAATTTTCCTAGTTTCATTACAATATGCGTTAAAGACGTACATTTCTCCGGTGCAATAAGTGTGCCGTTTTTTGCAAGTTTTCCAAAAGATTCTCCTTTGAAACGAGTTCGCATTTTTAGAATCAACTCAAAAAACCATGGGAGAAAACAGAGCAACGCATATTTTTCAATACTTGCAGTTATTGTTACAGCTGCTACACACGCCCCTGCAGAGTAGCATAACGAATCTCCAGGAAAAATTTTCGCTGGATATTTATTGTAAATCAAAAATGCGAAAAGAGAGAAAGCAAAACAAAGAGCGAGAATAGCTGGATAAGGAGAACCATGCAAAAGCGAATAAATTCCTAGAAAGAATAAAAGGACTCCACTCATTCCTGCTTCCAGGCCATTTAAACCGGCAAGCATATTTATGGCATTGCTCGCACCAACAACAGCAAGAGGAACTATTAAGAGTGGGTAAAGAATTCCTGTATCAACAGGACCTATAAAAGGAATATGAAGAACAGAATTACCTGCCATAATAGCAATTAAAGGTATAGAAGCAGGGAAAGTTAGCAAAGGTTTTTGCCACTGTTTTAATCCAGATTTTTTCTTTTTTCCTTTTCTAGCAACAGAAGAAATGTCGTCGAGAAAACCAATTACGAAAATTATTAGTATAGTGCTGATCGATGCGAACATTTCAACGAGATTCTTGGTTGTTCCGTAAAAGAAAACCCGAATCCATATGAAAAAAAAGATGCCAAACAAAAATCCAAAAATCACAGGAACCCCGCCCATTTCTGCTACTTTAGGTTTTTCTTTTTTGTGAACATCTATTCCAACAAATCCAAGCTCTTTAAAGTATCTTATAAAATGGGGAAGAATAACTATCGTGCTTAAAAAGGAAACTATAATAGAAAGAATTAAGGAAAATAACATTTCACCCCCCCCTCAATTTATTTTAAAGACCATTACACCACTCGCGCCATATGTTGCTCTGTTATCATAAACCTTTTTGAAGTGTGGGGAATTTTCGAGGTAAAATACGAAGTTTAATGGTTCCGTTTCACGCCAGTACATTGATTTCGGTACCATTGTAAAACCTTCTATAATTATGTAATCAAACCCCCATTTCTTAAGAAGTTTATAAGAAGTTTCATTTGCCCATAGTCTTATTTCATCTCCTTCGGGTAGTCCCTGGATGGAATAAATTCTCCTTTTACAATTATACTCTGCTGGATGTGCATAAACAAGCGTTATTGTAGCATTTTCAGGAGTGTGTTTTCTTACCCATTTACATGCGTCTACAAGCGGATCAAGGGTATGTTTAACTCTGTACATGTTAAAGATCTCTCCAACACCAGAGTAAAGGACAGAAAAAATAAGGATAATGGTAAGTGCAAGATAAATGGAGTGTTCAACCTTTTTGCTCTCAGCAAGTTCCGTTCCCGAGATAAAGAAAAGAAATGCGGTGAACATAATTATTCCGGCTCCAAGACTTCCCTTTACAAATATTATGAAAAGAGAAACAGGTAATACGATCGAGGTTGTAAATAACATCTTTAAAGTAAATCTACTTATCTTGGCTTTCCTAGATACTTCTTCTATAAATTTCCCTGCAAAATACGCTACTGGAAATATTGCGAATAAAGAGTATCTTAGCAAGTCTTCCGTTCTCGGGTTACGAGTAGCCAGATAAAGTACTATTGTTATTCCGACAAGCAGCCAAAGGGTGAAAAATAGATTCATTTTATCCTCCCTCTTAAAACCCGCAAATGCACCCGCACTTATTACGGTAATTATTCCTGCAAAGCCAAAACCAAAGAGCAAGAAATTTATTATTCCGAATCTGAAGAGGCCTGCTCCTGTTGATTCTTCTGGTCGATGTGTTTTAGCTCTGAAAATATTTTTTTCAATGGGTTTCAAGAATGTATCTCTGCATTTTTCACTTGGAAGTAAAGCAGGAATACATGGGGCGTCATACAGTGCATAATTTCTCAACATCCACGGAAGGAATAAAAGGAGAGGGATAATGAAAATCGGTAGAAACTTTGTAAATTCTTTAAACCTCTGGTAAAAAAGCCAGAGTACATATACTGGTAGAGAAAAGAAACCAATAATATCTGAAAGACATGCAAAAGCCTGCATAAATCCAGCTACAATAAACCATTTTGTATCGTTGTTTTCAACACCTTTCAAAAAGAAGCAGGCAGCAGCTATTATGTAAAAAGTTGCCTGGTTTTCTGGGTAGTTAAGCACACCGTATTTGACACATGCTGGAAGGCACACTATTACAAGCGCTATAAAAAATCCAAGTTTCTGCCTTTTCATTCCACGGAAGGTAAAGTAAACAAGTAGAGCAGAAAGAACAATGAAAAATGGCATCATAATCTTTATTCCTGCTTCTCCCAAGAAAGCTGAGAAAAACGCTGTATTAATAAATCCCATCGGTAATCTTGCTGCTGGTAATTTTATGTAATCTGTTCCGATATAAGGATAGTATTTTGGAAACTCCATATGCTGTGCAATCCATTCTCCTGTTGAGCTGTAAAATCCTTCATCTCCAAACGCTATTGGGGAAAATAGGGTTATAAGAGAATACATGATTCCGAAAGTAACTACTGTGAGTATTGCAAGCACATCAATTTTGTTGAAAGGTTTCATGGAGTAATTTCTTGGCTCAATTTTTTATATATCTTCCCCTCACCTTCCTTTTATGCTTGTAAGGAATTTAACAAGAATATCAGGCTTTGTAAAAAAATATTACTGCGAAATTCTTTTCATAGTAGCTTTTCTCCTCGCCTTTTATGTGAGAGCAATAAGCATAGTTCCGGGTAGAATTCTTTCTTATGATCCAGTTTACCAGTATAGGTTTACGAAGTACTTTGTTGATTGGGGTTTTCTCCCAGAATGGGATGAGCTTAGCTATTATGTTGGTAGACCTGTTGAACCAATGGGGCTTATGTACTACCTTACCGCAATTCTCTACACTATTTTTAAAGCATTCAATAACGGAATTTCGTTAATAACAACATGTGCATGGGCTTCTGCAATTTACGGTGCAATGATGGTAATTCCCGCTTACTTTTTGGGAAAGGAACTGAAGGACAAAAGAGCAGGTGTTCTCGCGGCATTTTTTATTGGATTGTGTCCGCAGATTCTTTCGAGAACATTTGGTTCAAGCTATGACACAGACCAACTTGTGTTATTCTTCATACTTCTAACGTTATACCTTTACATTCGTCTGTTCAGAAACCCCTGTATATACACGTTTGCAATGGCTCTAACAGGTACAGTTGCTTTTATGCTTACTTGGCCGATGGCATGGTATACATATTTCATTTATCTTGGTATAGTTTTTGCATATCTCTACTTCGATTATGCTATCAAAGCATTTGAAAAAAGAAATGAATCAGTTGAACCTCTTTTTAAAGCAGTTTTGCCTTTATTTTTCCTCTTTCTTTGCCTGCTTCGTGGTGTGTTTGTGCTTATTGGTGTAATTTTTTCAGCAGCATGGATCATTTACCTTTCCTTTGGATATTCACGGGAAAAGGCTGTTAGAACACTGATACCAGCAGCATTGCTTTTTGTTTTTTCGACAATTTTCGCAGAGCTTTTGAAAATAAAGGCAATTGAACATTTGGTGGATTTATTTACCTTTGCAATTTCACCACAGGTTTGGATAGTTAACGAATCGATTGCAGAGCTTCAGCCAGTTTTTGGTTTAACTTCAATTATTTATTCTTTTGGTAGATTGATTACTACAAATATTGTAATAGACGCTCTGGTGTTATTGCTTCTTATCTGCGCTTTTACATATTCCTTTATCAAACCTCTCAGAGAAAAAAATACAGAGGCCATTTCCATATTTCTTGCACTTGCCTCTATAGCATTCATTACTTCAATGCGTGGTATAAGATTTACGGAATTTTCTTCTGCTATATTCCTTGTACTCTGTTCTGCAGGATTAGTAATGCTTTATGAATTCCTTTCAAATTGGGAGTTATCAGGAAAGATTTTCAAGGGTCTAATAGTTTTTGTTATTCTACTTACCATTTCACTTGGAATCCAACTTGCACACTTTTTAGGTCCTGATATAGACAAAAACTGGGATGAAACATGGAAATATCTTAGAGAAAAAACACCAGAACTTTCTCTTGTTGGGACTTGGTGGGATCCAGGGCACATGATCACTGGATATGCTGAAAGAAGAGTGATAGCAGATGGCGCTCACTGTGGGAGGGATTGTCTCTATAACATAAACATAAGGATAATGGATCTCGGAAGAATTTTCATGGCAAAAAGCGAGGAAGAAGCTCTTAAGATCCTTGAAAAATACAAAGGTACTTCTCCAAAAGTTTACTGGATAGCTTCTCAGGACTTGATAGGAAAATTTCAATGGATACAGTTTTATGGAAGTGGGTGTGATGCAAGGAAAGAACCAAGAAAATGTGAACTTTACTATTATTTGCCGCAAAGAAATGTGCTTTATACAGATGAAGGAAAACCATTTCTTTACATTTATGCAGGCAATATAAGAGTCCTTTACGCAGACGTTTCATATCCGATTCCATTTTTCACACAGGGATACAACGCGATGCTTATTAAAGAAGTATGGTTCTATAACGGAAGTAAAATAATGAGAATAGATTTTACAAAGTATAACATCACAGATGTTGTGAACACTTTAAAACCGATTTTCAGACAGCTTGGTTACAGGCTCTCATACAGATATTTACCGTATGTACTATGGATTTCAGAAAACCGAGGATACGCTGTACTTATACCACAAAGGCTGAAAGACGTGCTATTTACAAAACTTTTCTTTTTGGATGGGGAAGGACTCAAACACTTTAAGCTTGTTCTCAAAAACACTGAAGTAAGGCTTTATGAGGTAACAGGGTTATGAAAAAAGTAAAAAAGAAAGCAATTCTTTTACCTGCATTTAATGAAGAAAAAACAATTGTTGAAGTAGTCGAGAAGTGTAAAAAAACAATTCCAGATGCGTTTATTCTCGTTGTGGATGATGGTTCTACAGATAAAACAGCCGAACTTGCAAAAAAAGCAGGGGCTCATGTTATTTCACACGAAAAGAATATGGGAAAGGGAGAAGCTTTGAAAACAGGGTTCAAATATCTGCTTTCTCAAGGATTCGAAAATATAGTTATTATGGATGCCGATGGGCAATATTCGCCGGAATTTTTGCCAATGCTTTTTTCCGCTCTTGATCAGGCTGATATAGTTATGGGTTCTCGAGATTTTTCTTCTTTACCATTCCGCCACAGACTCGGAAACATAGTATGGCGCAGCTTATTTAACTTCCTTTTTTCCACAAAGTTTCGCGACACAAATTGTGGTGTTATTGGGTTCAGAAAAAATGCTTTAAAGGTAATTCTTGATGAAATAGGTAGTGGGTATACAATAGAAAATTCTGTGCTTATCTCGGCGCTTCGTAATGGACTAAGAATAATTCAACTTCCGGTAAAGGTAAAATATCTTCAAACATCAGGAATAATAAGGGGTGTGAAAATAGTTGCAAGTGTTTCTTGGTATATACTCAAAGAGGGAATT
>JALSPV010000114.1 GCA_026985775.1 Candidatus Aenigmatarchaeota archaeon | reverse complement strand
ACATAACTATATAGGTCCTGAACACATATTGCTTGCGCTTGCAAAAGAAGGGGAGGGACTAGCTTTTCAAATTTTAAGTAAAAATACAGTAACACATCCAAAACTAAGACAAATAGTTACAAAAATAGTTGGGAAAGGTGACAAAGAAGGAAAGAAAATAAAAGAAAAATCCGAAACCCCAACATTAGATAAATTTTCAAGAGATTTAACTAAGTTAGCCAAACAAGGGAAGATAGATCCAGTAATAGGAAGAAGCGATGAGATAACAAGAGTTATAGAAATACTTTCAAGACGCAGAAAAAATAACCCCGTTTTAATTGGTGAACCTGGAGTAGGAAAAACTGCGATAGCAGAAGGATTAGCTCATAGAATTGTAACAGGAAATGTGCCTGATATATTAAAAAATAAAAAAGTTAAAGCTCTAGATTTAGGTATGCTTGTCGCTGGATCTAAATATCGCGGAGAATTTGAAGAAAGGGCAAAAAAATTAATTGAAGAAATAGAAAAAAGTAAAAGAGATGTCATTTTATTTATTGATGAATTGCATACAATCGTTGGATCAGGCGCAAAAGAGGGAGAATTAGATTTTTCAAATATGATCAAACCAGCATTGGCCAGAGGGGAGCTACAAGTAATAGGAGCTACAACTTTAAACGAATATAAAAAATACATTGAAAAAGATGCAGCACTTGAGAGAAGGTTCCAGCCAGTATTAGTCGATGAACCTACAGTTGAACAAACAATAGAAATTTTACGCGGAATTCGGGATCAATACGAAGCTCATCATAGGGTAAAAATACAAGATGAGGCTCTTGTCGCTGCAGCAGAATTATCTGATAGGTATATCAAAGATAGATTCTTGCCGGATAAAGCAATTGATGTTATTGATGAATCTGCAAGTCGAGTCCGTCTATTTACAACTTCAGAACCAGAAGAGATTCGAGAATTAAAAATGCAGATAGATAAATTGAAAAGAGAACGCGAATCTCTAACTACAGCAGGAAAACATAAAGAATCTGCAGAAATTAAGCAAAAAATAGAGCAAAAAACTGAAGAATTGCAAAAACTAGAAGAGGAATGGAGAAAGAAAAGGGGAACTGGAACAAATGAAGTTACAGTTGAAGATGTAGCCGAGATTATTTCAAAAATTACAGGTGTTCCAGTAAATGAAATAAAAAAGGAGGAAAAAGAACGACTAGTAAAATTAGAAGAAGAATTACATTTAAGGGTAGTTGGACAAGATGAAGCAGTAAAACTTGTTTCTTCCGCAGTTAGGCGAAGTAGAGCGGGTTTACAGGATCCAAATCGTCCAATAGCATCATTTTTATTCTTAGGTCCGACAGGAGTTGGGAAAACAGAACTTGCAAAAGCTCTAGCAGAATTTATGTTCGGGGACGAAGAAGCTATGATTAGAATTGATATGAGTGAATATATGGAAAAACATGCAGTTTCTCGTATGGTTGGTTCTCCTCCAGGTTATGTAGGCCATGAAGAGGGTGGACAATTAACCGAAAAAGTGCGTAGACATCCTTATAGCGTTATATTACTAGACGAAATTGAAAAAGCGCATCCAGATGTATTTAATATACTCCTTCAAATTTTAGAAGATGGAAGACTTACCGATGGAAAAGGAAGAACAATAGATTTTAAAAATACAATTATTAT
>JALSPV010000113.1 GCA_026985775.1 Candidatus Aenigmatarchaeota archaeon | reverse complement strand
TCAGTAGAAGCGAAAGGAATTGTAAAAGAAGGTATAGTAGATCTCCTGATTAGAAATCACCCTGCTGCAATTAAGTTAAAAACCCTTATAGATGAATGGGATAGACTAAGAGACTTAGAACAGGAACTCTCAGGACTCGGTATACTTGATAAAGAAACGCAATCTCAATTCAGAGATATTATAAAGCTCTACAAAAAAGCGAGAGAAGAAATAAAAAAGGATAACCTAACCGCTCTCAAAGAGGTAACAAACAGAATAGAAGAAATGTTACCGGCACTGAAAAGTAAACTTGTTGAAGTAGAAGAAAAGAAAACATATCTTTTGCTTACAAAAAGTGTAAAGGAAAACATACATTTCATCTTCCTTGGTATAATTATAGCAATTTATCTTGCATATCTTTTTTCTCAGGTTTTCAAGCCTTATTTCAGGTTGAGAAAAACACTAAATTCGCTTCATGAAAAGGAAAAGTACTTAATCCGTGCGAGAATAGAAACTCAAAAGCAGTTCTTCATGCGAAAAATAGATGAAAAAACCTTCAGAGAACTGATGATAAAAAGACAACACGAGATTTTAACAGTAAGAGCACGGATGAAAACAATCACAGAAGAGATGAGTATGCTTACTTCAAAAGCCTGGAATATAAAGTACATGTTTTCATGGATAAGAGAACTTCTCTCGAAAGTTGTGAAAACTATTTATAGAACTGTGAAATATCGATTTACATGGAAAGGGTTCTAACAGGTGTAAACGGCTTAGATGAGCTTATAGAAGGCGGATACGTTAAAAACAGTGTCGTGCTCATAACAGGAAAAACCGGTACAGGAAAAACACTTTTTTCTTCAAGCTTCTTATACCAAGGATATTTAAGTGGCGAACCCGGAGTTTACATCACCACAGAAGAGACAGAAGAAGATGTTGTTCTTGACGTACAGAGTACCTTTTCTGCATGGGATTTTACAAAGGCAGTAGAAGAAGGAATGATAAAAATAATTTCTCTTCGACCGAGTTTGATGGAAACAGAAAATGTTGATATGAATAAATTTTTGAAACTTTACATATACTCTCTTGTGGAAAAAGCCAGAAGCGCCGTAGAAAGCATGAATGCAAAAAGAGTTGTGATAGACTCTGTTTCTATGGTTGAGCTATTTCTTAAAGATCCATATGTGGCACGTGTTGGACTGGCTTTGCTAATAGACGAACTCAAGAGAATGAAAGTTACAAGTGTTTTAACAAGTACAATCGAAGAGGGAAGCGAGCGTTTAAGTGGTTCTGGAATAATAGAGTTTCTCGTTGATGGTGTATTAAAGCTGGATTTTGTTCCTGTAACGGAAGAATTCCAAAGGACTTTAGTAATAAGAAAAATGCGAAGAACCAACCACTCAACACTTATTCATCCATTCAGAATAACAAGCTTCGGAATAGAGGTACTAAAACCCGAGGAAATAGATAAAGAGTTTAAAATTTAGCAGTAAACTTTATTTATTCCTAAATCTAAAGAAAAGCACATGAAGTATGTAAATTTTCCCGAAGAAATAAATGAAAGTGACGAACAGAAAATAGGAGGAAAAGGTTTTAACTTGGCAAAAATGATAAAAACTGGATTTCCTGTTCCACCATGCTTTTTTGTAAATACAGAAGCGTACCATAAATTTTTGGAAGTAAGCAAATTGAAAGAGAAAATCCTCGAAAGGATAAGTAAAATAGATTTTTCTGATTTTAACTCTC
>JALSPV010000112.1 GCA_026985775.1 Candidatus Aenigmatarchaeota archaeon | reverse complement strand
GCTGCTTTTGTTATAGGAAAGAAAGATGCTATTGCAAAGCTTCTTGCAACTTGCTCGTTTTCTTCAGACACACCAGATTTTTGGAGAAGACCTTTCGAAAAATACCCAAGCCACGGCTCGCGGTTTACAGGAGAGCCGGCTTATTTCAGGCATGTGGTTAATGCTGCAAAGCTTCTCTGTGAAAGACTTGGTGTTGAGCCAAACGAATTTGATCATCTCATTTTTCACATGCCGAATGGAAAGTTTCCACTGAGAGCAGCAAAAATTTTGGGTGTACCAAAAGAAAAGCTACAAGCAGGATTTATAGTAACGAAAGTTGGAAACACATATTCCGGCTGTTCTCTTCTCGGTTTATGTGCTGTGCTGGACAAAGCCAGTCCCGGAGAAAGAATAATGCTCGTCTCTTACGGAAGCGGTGCTGGAAGCGATGCGTTTGCATTCGAGGTTAGAGAAAAAATAATTGAAGTAAGAGATCTTGCTCCAAAGGTTAGTGAGTTACTCCAGAAAAAAATCTACATTACCTATACCCAGTACGCGAAGATGCGCGGTAAGATATGTTAGGTAAACCAAAAATTTCACTGTACAAACTAGTATAGAAAAATTTTTCTATACCTACAACTTTAGTTTTAGGGATTGGTGCAAGGGAAATTTCTGGAATTTTTTTACAAATATTTTTATCGCCGCTAAACCATGTAAAATGTTTCATCATTTCTTTATCTTCATTCTCGAATTCTTGTTCCCATTTTTCTTTTGAGTATGTATGCAAGTTTTTATACTCCTCTATTCCATAATCCTCTAAAACATTTCCTGTAATTTCTAGAAAGTAATTTACAACCTTTCCCATATTTCTTGGTGAAGTCGCCAAAACCCCCGCAACATATCTTCCAATAGGATCAGAGCGAATCGAATAGTTCTTAAAAAAGGTAATTATATCCCCGTATTCCATATTTTCCAGCATTATAACTTCTGTATTTGGGAAATATTTGAAAGGATGATAAGGTTCTTCTTCTGTTAAAAATATTATTTGACTATCTAAAGAAGAAAGCAACGAGATATCGTTTTGGGAAGCATCATCGATTATAACAGCGCCACAATATTCTATAATTTTTTCATCCTCCTTGTTTAGATATCTCCCGTTAAAGATTGGTATTTCCTCTTTTTCGCTTATTTTTCTTCCGAGAAACGTTTTTCCACTCCCTTCAATCCCGTATACAACTACATTTTTCCCTTTTTGAAGAGCCCTATAGATTCCTCTTATTGCTTTTTCTTGGCTTTCTATTGGTTTCATTTCGTCAATTTCATCTATGAATAATTCTTCGGCTTTTTCTGGTACAATTCTCATAGGAAATATTTTGTGAGAGAAAATTTTAAATTTCTTTCTGTACTTCAGAAAATGTGAAGGTTCTTAGTAAAAAGTTCTATGAACGAAGTCCAGAAAAAGTGGCTTTAGAACTTTTGGAAAAAATTCTTGTTAGAAGGATTGGTAAAACCTTGCTCACAGGAAAAATAATTGAGACAGAAGCTTATTTTGGTAGAGAAGATCCTGCTTCGCGTGCATCCTTTAGTGAGAAATGGGAAGAAAAGTTGCGCCGCGAGCCGGGAAGAGTTTTCGTGTACATGGTGCATAACAACTGGATGCTAAATATAATAGCACATAAACCAAATGAAGTAGGAGCTGTATTGATAAGGGCATTAGAACCTTTACAGGGTATAGAGGAGATGATAAAACACAGAAAAGGAAAAAATATTAAAGAGCTTTGCAGTGGTCCAGGAAAATTAACACAGGCATT
>JALSPV010000111.1 GCA_026985775.1 Candidatus Aenigmatarchaeota archaeon | reverse complement strand
GTGCTTTTCTCCGTTTTTTCAAGGAAGAACTCTGGTGTCGGAGAGGCTTTTATGAAAGCCAGTTTTAACTCGTAAGCAGGCACGTTTTCCATGTTTTTCGCAATATACATGGCGTGGCTTATTTCATCAAGATTAAGGGTTTTATTTCTAAGCTTTTCTACGTCTTCTGCAAAAAGCGCGTCATATATTGCTTTTCTAAGAGCCTTTCTCAGAGAAGCTTCACCCTTTTTAACAAGTTCATCAAGATATGAGAATATTTTTTCAGTTACGCTTTCCGCAATTTCTTTTTTGTGAGTCTTGACTTCTCTTGCAACAGTCTCGCTATATTCAGCAAGTTTCTCTGCAAATTTGCTTATCTCTCCTTCAAATGCGCTTTGCAGCTTTTCTTTCAGCAATTTTATCTTTTTCTCCACCGCACCGGAAAAGTAATGCTTGCAAACTTCAATGGTTTTGTTAGCAAGTTTTTCGGATAACTCTACACCAGCCTTTTCAAGAGCTCTTACCAGCTCAAGCTTTTTGTATTCCCTTATGGCATCTTCCTGAGAAAGCACTTTCACAACTTTTTCTATTTTTTCGAAAGGAGTAAGAATCACGAGTTTTTCCTTACCGGTTTTATTCGGTATGAAGCAAAAAACAAGCGTTTTCCCTGTTTTTTGTAAAGTTTCATTTTCGAATGTTGCAGTTACTTTTTCTATTTTGTTTAACTCTACCTTTGCGCAGAACGGAAACTTCTCTACAGCTATTTCTGGAATACTTATGCTTTTGAAAACGCTTTTTACCTCTATTCTCTTTGCTTTTATGGCGATATTGCCTTTTTCATCCCTAACTTTTAGTATAACGGTGTAATTACCGGGCTTTGGGTAGAGGTGCGTTACGTTTTGCCCATACCCGATGCTTCCGTCTCCAAAATCGTAAACCCAGGCTGCAGTCTTGCCACTATCTGAAATTCCTTTAAAATTCACAAGTAAACCCTTTACAGTGTAATTAAAATCCGCACTCAAATTAGTTTTTTCGCATATTCTCTCTATCCTCACCTGCCAATCACCGCCTTTAACCCTTTCCGTTCCCACGAGGATGTAACAGCCTTTAATGAAATCCTTTTTCACGTCGTAAGCTACGCACTCTTTGTTTTCGCAGAAGGGAGATTTATAAGCGGCTATTAACTCGCCGTTAGTTGCGTTGAACAAATATGCGCTAAACCCATCTGCAGAGTATATTACTGTACCTTTTTCCCATCCAAGATCTCCGAACCTCGGCACGCCTTTAAACGGGTAAACTTTGTGATAAAGAATTTTTCCATCAACTGTAAACCCTATGAGCGAAACATTTCCACTCGGATAATGCTGCACCGCCACAGTGTAAAGATTTTCATTCACTTTGAGAATGTGAGAGGTGTGAATAGGACCTGCTATCTCTTTTGTGTTAGAAAATTTTTTACACCATATATTTTTACCTGATTTCAGATGAATCCTGCAGAGATATAGTGAATATCTTTCAGGCTTACCGGGAGGCTCTCCGTAAGCCTGTGCAATAACGACACTCGTTTCGTTTATTTCCGCTAAAGATTTTATCACAGGACTGGACCATATGTAAATTGGATTGTGAACAACAACAGCTTTAAGTTTGCACGTTGAAGCATCAAAGATAAATACAGCACCTTTAATTCCGTCAAACCTTCCTACGCCTATTATTCCGTATTTTTCGGAAAAACTTATTTGATCAAGCTCATCAGCATAGTCCCAGTCTTCAGAAAAGGCGCAAATTTTAACACCATCTGTTGTGTACTTTTCCAGAAAGATAGAGCTCCCACCATTTCC
>JALSPV010000110.1 GCA_026985775.1 Candidatus Aenigmatarchaeota archaeon | reverse complement strand
CATGCAAAAAAAGCTAGGGCTTTCGCTTACCAAAAAAGACATCGCCGCAATAGTGATGTTTGCAATTTTCATTGCGCTTGTTGCATACCCTGTTTATCGCGATAAACATGGGTGTGAAATAGCAAGACCCGGTTACAAATGTGCTTCAGCAAAAGATGTGCTCATGGAAAACTGCAAATTTTTCGCAAACTATTCATGTGATGTTTCTGCAAATCCTTCTCTCCCGCAAATAGTGTGGTATATCAAAAATCTTTGTAAAATAGCGAATGAGCACGGTGCAAATTACGATTGCTCAAATCCAAAGCTCGTTTGCAACGAAGTTTTGGGTAAAAATGTTTGCGGGTGAAAATTCATGAAATTCAAAATAAAGAAGCTTCAGCTTGAAACGGGAGGAAAGTTTATAGCTATTATTAATAAAGCAGATGCCGAAAGGCTTGGTGTGAGAGCTCTGGAAAGAGTTAAGATTTCTGCAGGAAAAAATGAAATAATAGCTATACTCGACATAGCGTCTAAACTTGTTAAAGAAGGTGAAATAGCGCTCTGTGAAGAGGCTTATAAAGAGCTTGGTGTAAAAACTGGGGAAATTGCAAATGTTTTTCCTGTTTCAAAACCAAAGAGCGTAGAATATATAAGAAAAAGGCTACATGGGGCTTACCTTAGCTACGAGGAAATAAGAGAAATTGTAAGGGATACTGTAGAAAAAAATCTCTCAGAAATAGAGTTAGCAGCATTTCTTACAGCGCTTTACATAAGGAAGGTTTCAATGGAAGAGGCGGAGCATCTTACAAGAGCAATGATAGAAGTTGGTAAAACACTTGAATTTGAGAAAAAGCTCGTTGTTGATAAACATTCTATTGGCGGTATACCAGGAGATAAAACATCTATAGTTGCTGTGCCAATAATAGCCGCTGCTGGACTTACGATTCCAAAAACATCTTCACGTGCGATAACTTCACCGGCTGGAACAGCGGATAGAATGGAGTGTCTTGCATGTGTCGAATTTAGCGCAGAAGAAATAGTGAGAATAGTTAACAAAGTTGGTGCTTGTCTTGTTTGGGGCGGTGCTCTTGAGCTTGCACCAGCTGATGATATTTTCATTCAAATCGAGTTTCCACTTGGAATAGATCCAATGCTTTTCCCTTCAATACTTGCAAAGAAAAGATCTGTCGGAGCAGAGTATGTGGTTATAGACATCCCTACCGGAAGGGGTGCCAAAATAAAAACAATGGAAGAGGCCTTAGATCTTGCAAGTGATTTTTCAGAGCTTGGTAGACGCTTGGGAATGAACATAGCGTGCGCAATAACTTATGGTGAGCAGCCTCTTGGAAGATGTATAGGCCCAATACTCGAAGCTAGAGAAGCTCTACTTGCTGTTCAGAATAACGCACCTGAAGATGTTATAGACAAAGCATGCTCTATAGCGGGACTTTTGTTCAAGGAGGTAGGAAATGGAGACAAAACTCTTGCACTTCGTATAATTAAAAGCGGTAAAGCTGAAAAAAAGCTAAGGGAAATAATCGATGCTCAAGGTGGTAATCCAAAAATTAAGCCAGAAGACCTTTCTCCCGGTGCGCAAAAACTGGATGTAGTTGCAGAGCGTTCTGGAAAAGTACTTTGGATAGATAACAGAGCAATTGCTGCACTCGCAAAGGCCGCGGGTGCACCTAGACACAAGGGTGCTGGAATCTTACTTTACAAAAAGACAGGAGATAGGGTTAGGAAAGGCGAAAAACTCTTCACGATCTTTGCCGAAAAAAGCTCGAAACTCACGGCGGCACAAAAATTGCTTGAAGAAGAAACACCATTCACAATTGCAAAGGGATATGGTACTGAGATGCTTTTGAAAAGTTTGAGGAGAGAAAGGGAATTTATTCTCGAAAGATGATTAAGAAAGACGTAAAATATCTTTCATTCTATAATTTCCGCCCTACCGCTCAAGTTCAATAGTTCATTCATCACGTCCTTTCCTCTAATCCTTCCTAACCCTCCAAATAACATGCAGAACTTTTCTCCAAATGCAGGCGTAAGATCTTTTCTTACAGTTTCGGCAAAGAAAAGTAATGGTACATCATCTCCGCTGTGGTTTTTTAATGGGCATGGTGTTGAATGATCTCCTGTGACACATATTACAATGTTATTTACTTCATACAAGGCTTGCATCGCTTTATCTATTTCCTCAAGAACACTTTTCTTTCCGACAGCATCTCCATCGTGCCCAAAGAGATCTGGCGCCTTAATATGAACCCACACAAAGTCATAGCTCTTTAAAGCATCTTTTGCTGCTTTAAACTTTGCTTCGAAATCACTTTTCTTTTTGCCTGTTGCCCCTTCAACTTTAATAACATCAATTCCGAAAAACCTTGCTATACCCTTGTACAGCCCGCCCCCCGCTATACAGCAGGCCTTTAACTTAAATCTTTCTTTAAAGCTTTCTACTTCTCTAAATTTTCCTGCACCGCGTAAAAGGATGAGGTTTGCTGGAGGCAATCCTTTCCTTTCCCTTTCTCTGTTTATTTTGTGGTTTTTCAGAGTCTCTGTAGCAAAATCTATGTACTTGTTCAGAATCTCGGCTGTTTTCTGTGCTTCTGGAGAGAGCGGAAGCACTTTTTTTGGTGGAAGTCCTGTTTTGTGTGGATCAGAATCACTAACTTTTTCGCTCAAATCAGGACCGCGAATTATCAGCGCTGCTCTGTGTTCAACGCCAGCTTTTAGTATAAACTCCGCGCCATCTATTTCTGTTGTTAGCAAATCTTCGAATTCCTTTACGCTTTCTATTCTTCCAGCCCTTCTATCCACAACAATACCATCCTTAACTGTGGCAAAGTTCACTCGAAAGGCCACATCTCCTTCTTTAAGCTTGCACCCTATTCCGAGTGCTTCTAAAGGGCCACGGCCAGGGTAAAATTTTTGGAATGGTGAATAGCCAAGTATTTCAAAATGCGCAGGACTGGATTCTGGCACAAGCCCTTTTTCTATAGGTGAAAGCATTCCGCAAATTCCTTCTCTTGCGAGAAAGTTCATAAAAGGTGTAGATGCAGCTTCCAAAGGTGTTTCTCCAAAAAGCTCTTTACACGCTCTATCTCCAAGACCATCTAAGATAACAAGGAGCATTTTCATAAGAATGTTTAATCACCTGTACTTAAAAAGATTTAAAGAAGCCTTTTTCTGTATGCACGTAGCAATTCCATCAGCGATTTTTTACTCTCGTTATGAAGAACTTTTTTCAGTTCTTTTTCAGAAATCCCGTAAAATCTTTTGAATTTGACAAGCGCGTGATCCAAAGAACTTTCGCTTATTACAGGTATTCCTGCTGAGAGGAAAACAGCCTTTATTTCTTCAGGAAAATCTCCTATAACAATACTTGGATGGAGCTTTGCAAGGTATTTTGCTGCTTTCAAATCCTTTCTCACAAGCTCTACAGCTACAGGACGTTTGAAAATCCTTAAAACGCTTTTAATTTTCGAAATTTCTTCGAAGGAAAATTCGTGAATTTTCACAACAGGTAAAAGACCCTTTTTTTCTATAAATCTCTCTTCTTCCAAAATTCCAAGTTTTTCCTCAAGGATTTCGTTCCTTTCTTTTTCTTTTCTAAGGGCGTCTTCAAGCAGAGCAACTTTCCTTTCGAGTTCTCTGGTTCTTTCTCCATTTTCGCTTAGCGTTTCTTCGGTGTCCTTAGCAGTAAAGCTACATTTCTTCTCGAGCTCTGCTATTCTTCTCTCAAGCTCCTTAATGTATTTCACAGCCTCTTCGTAAAGCTCTTTATAATCTCTTTCACTTTCGAGAAATTCCCCAATTCTGGTTTTGTGTGTATGTGTGAGCTCAAAGAAACCATTAACCTTTTCTACAGCATCCAGCGCGTTTTCAGCCTTTCCGTGGAGCACAAGTTCCTTTGCCTTGTCTATAAGCATTCTCGATGCGCCTGAGCTGAGAAGAAGTTCGTCTATATCTCTAAAAATGTGTTTGAATTTTCTGAAAACGTAAAGACAAGCAATAAGCGCGCGTTTTTCGTAAAGATTTTTGTAGGAATATGTTTCAAGAGTTTCTGCAAAAAAGTCTGGTAAAATATCTTCATCTGGGATAAGGATAGGTATACCAAAATACTCTGCAAGATCTTTCGCAAGTTTTGGAATATCTTCACTTTCTACAGCAATAGCAGATGGTATACCAAATGAAGAAATGTGTTCAGCAACTTTTTTTGTTCTGTATCTTCTAATGGTGACAAGGTCGAGAAGGTTTTCTGAAAGATCAAATATTGCAAGTCCCTTATACTTACCGTTAGCAATACCCAGTAGGAGCTTCATTGATTTTCCCCTTTAATAAAAATTAACAAAAAATAAAATATAAAGCAAATGGTTTATGGAAGTTCTAAATAGAAGTAATATGTTGTTGTTCCTGTTGTGGAATCTACTCCAGCGAGTATCTGATAATCTGCTGTACCTCCGTTAAATGAAGACTGGTTTGCATTGATCAATCCTGCCCAAATAAGGGCATTGTCAGTAATTGCCTTTAGTGCATATGTCTTGAAGGTGCCGGGGTTTGTTGTAGTGTAATTTACAAGCTGTGCTGGACAGCCAAGAGGTATGGAAACTGATTCACTGGTTGTAAAGGTGTAGTTGTAAGCATCTGAACCTGTGATTAAGAAGCTTGGTAAGTATGTGTCACTTGGACCGGCTACTGGTACTATGTTTGCGCACGTCCAGTTAGAAACACTTGTATTTGCTGCGTAAACAAATCCACCGTTAATGTTTGCAATTGTCCACTGGTATAGATAATCTCCGCTGGCGTCCGCGAGTACTATTGAACCACTTACATGACCGTAGAAACCTGCCCATTTATCCGTTACCTGAACACTCGTTACGTTAATTTGTGTTATGTTTCCGCCCTGTGTAGTAACTGTGGTGACAGCGGGAGAATATGCATAAGTCTCTTGTGTCCCTACTGTAAGATTTGCTGGTGTTGGTACAGCCAGAGCTATTGAGAAAACTGTTGTAATCAGCCCTAACACTGCTAAAATCCACTTTTTCATGCTGTAGAGATAAAAAAAGGTACTTATAAAATTTTTGGTGCAAGAAAATTTAATAAATCCCTTACGGATAACCTTAAAACAATATGCTGAACACCAAGGCATTTTTGAGAAAATTAAAGCTATTTTGTATACTCATGTTTTTAAGTCTTCTTTTCGTTAGCGCATTTTCTGCGATTGGAGAAAAGGAGAAAAAGGAAGGAAAGATAATTCAGATTCCTTCTAAGGAATTTTGTAAAGGAGAAAATATAGGGATATTTATCAATACTTCCTGTCCTGGAAACTTCTCCATAATTTCTGAAAATGGAGAAACAAAGATGTTTGAGGATATTACAATTCCCACACCTATTTCTTGGGCGGCTCCTGAGAATGGTGTCTATACACTTCTTTTCACCTGCGCGAATTATACGGAAAATAGAACGGTAGTGGTTAAAGAATGTGAAAACAATACAACAAACTTCACAATCGTTTTACCAGAGTTTGTTTATTGTAAAGAAGATGAGATTCGAGGAAAAATATACAAAAGCAGAGAGCCGTATTCTGGAAGTTTTGTGGTAAAAATAGGAAAAGACGAATACAGTGTTTTATCGACAGATGGAAACTTTTCCATCCCTCTCTTACAGGAAAAAACAGGTAATATAACGCTAGATTTTTTTGTTGAGAATACTACTGAAGAAAAAACCATAAAAGCGGTGTGTATAAATACTGCAAAGAGTTTTTGTGAAAATAAAAATGTTACGGTTAAGGTTGGATGTTACCAAAACTGTACACTATTATTGGTGAACAATAAAACTGTCCTGGAAAGGTATGAAATAACAAACACAACGAAGCTCAATCTTGGAGTGCTTCCTGTAGGGAATTACACTCTTGTTTTGCTTTCTGGGAACAAGAACGTAACAACCAGCTTTTTTGTGCAAAAAGCAAACGAGGTTAAGCTATTTTTATCGAAAAGAAAATTTTACGAAAACGAAACAGTAGAAGTAAATGCAAGTGCCATTGTGAATTGCGGAATATTTAACGGGACAGGATATTTATGGGCTGTAAATAACGAAACATTCGGACCAGTGCCGTTGAAATTTGATAGCGGAATCAGCGAAAAATTGAAAATAATTCTCCCTCCAGATAAATATACTGTTTATCTAAACGTTTCAAATATCGTAACCAAAGAAAATATTACTGTTCTTCCTATACCTGTGAAAGAAAAAATATCAAAAATTAACGTAGTTCTTCCAAAAGAAATCTGCGCAAACGAAAGCTTTATACTTGTGCTTAATGTGAGTGGAATCAAGTGCAGTAATGCAAGCGTATTAATTTATTCTGGAGACAAGCTCGTGAGAAATGAAAGCATGCACATATCATCTCAAACAAATCAAACAAACCTTTCTATTAAACTCGGTAAAGGATCTTATACGTTTTTTGTTACGGCATGCTCGTTAAATACAACAGGAAATTTTGTAGTGAAGGAATGCAACGTTACAAGCAATGTTTCAAAAAATGAAACTATAAATGAGATAAACAAAGGTTTTATGTGTAATATAACACCAATGTTTGAAGATACAATAAAATTGCAACCAAACAAAAGTAAAGAAAAAAAAGAAAAAAGTAAAGAAATATGCTTTACAGTTTCTCCAGAAAAATGTACAAAAAACATTAGCATGTACATTGATGGAAAAGAATACAAAAACTTCAGCGTGATTAGCAAAGTGAATAAAACACTTGTTTGCTCGTATGCTAGCTTGCAAGAAGGAAAGCACGTGATAAAAGTTTGTGCATACAATTACTGTAAGAACTTCACAATTTCTATTGCTAGAAAAGAAAAGAAAGAAGAAAAAACAAGTCCTTTAAGAATGAGAGAGATTTCTACAAAATTTGGAAAGATAAAGTTGTTTGCAAACAAAGGAGAAATAGAAAACTTTGATTATGAGAATGGCAAGTTGTTTATAAGAATAGGAAAGCTCAAGAAGGGAGAAAAAGTCAAAGTAAAGCTTACTTTGCCTTTTGAAATACCTTCAGGCTACCACATTTACTTCTGGAAAAAAATAGGTAATAAAACAGTAGCATTGAACTACACATTGGAAAACAGAAGTATGGTGGTATTTTGTCTTGAAGATGGGATTCTCGACGAAGATGGGGTGGAGAATGGAATAGTTGTTGATCCGATAATTCTCCCGCCTCTACCGAGTTTCGTTCCAAAAGTAACGCGTGTGAGCGAAAGAAGCTTTAACGTGACAATACAAGAAAAGCATGGTAAAAGATTCATGGTTATAAGCACGGATAAAGGAAGAATAGAAAATCTCGAGGTTGTAGACCCCGAGAGCATACCTGTAAAACCAAAAGGAACGAACTTCGTTTACAAACTCTTCAAGATAAACATTACTGGAATAAACCCAGGAGAAAGCGTAACGCTTACGATTAGATTTTCTCAGCCGATTTCGTCTGCTGCAGAATTCTGGAAGTTTAATGCCGAAAAGCTCAGCTGGAAGAAATATCCGTTTACAAGAATTGGAAACAATGCAATAAAAATAACTCTAACAGATGGTGGAGAAGGAGATGAAGACGGTAAAGCCAACGGCATAATCATAGATGATGCAGGTTTAAGCGATTCTTGGTGGAACATTTCGTGGAAATACAGAATTCCTATAAACATAACTTACTCCGGAAAAGGAAATCTTACGGAGTATCAAATTAACCTTACAATAGATACACAAAGCTTAATCCTGGCAGGAAAGATGAACGGTGATTGTTCCGATATACGCTTCACCTACTGGAACGAAACGTCGGGAAAGGAGATAGAAATTCCTTACTGGATTGAAAAGGGCTGTAATACAACGCAAACCGTAATCTGGGTAAAAGTCCCGCTAATAAGAAACATCACTTATGGAAACGAGACTATTTTCATGTATTATGGCAACACTACACCAGTTCAAAGTGAGAGCAATGGAACAGCAACATTTGTCTACTTCAATTACAACGGAAATATAGACTTTGATCAGTATCCGTATGGTATAACTTCTAACGCAGGAACTGATGC
>JALSPV010000109.1 GCA_026985775.1 Candidatus Aenigmatarchaeota archaeon | reverse complement strand
CTTTGTTTATCTTAGCAACTTCGTAAGAAGTAATACAAGCTCTCTCGGGGAAACTCTTTATTCCGCTCTGTATTCTGTTGAAGCGTTTCTCGATTCTCTCAAACAAAAAGCATGTATTTATAAAGCCTTTACTCAGACAAAAAGCTGTGTCTACAATTATCCCTGTGAGGTATTTTTCAATACCACAAACAATTTTACAGTAGTTTCTGGTGGAGAAAAAAGAGTATGGGTAAAGCTTGGTACAAAACTGAGATTTCTCTATGATTCATGCAATTCAACGCTTTTGATAAAAGCGAATTATCCTTTCTCAACTGTAAAGGGAGATAGCTGGAATTCAAGCACAAGTATAGGGAATTCGTTGCTGAACATAACCTTTAACTCTACACATCTTCTTTCAATAAAATACCTTGGTAAAGAGCTTCTTGCTCAGCCATCTTCTATTTTCACATCAACACTTCTGAAAACAGAAAGAGATGAAACTCAAGCACTTGCGATTTTTGATAAAGCAAAAATTTCCTGTGATTCGTTCTCCCCAAGAATGTGGGTTTTCACAAACTCTACAATAGAATTTAGAATAATGTTTTTCAATTACTGCTATATAGATGGTGTTCTTTACAACTGCACGGAAATCACGAACCTTACCAAACCGGGTAACTTCTTTTCATTCTACAACTCTTCCATAGGAATATCGTTTATAGCAAATAATGCAAATCTATCTATTCAGAATTTGAACAATACAACGCTTTTATTAAACTTTTCTTTTCCAGAAAAAATGGAAGTTTTTTTCCACAGAGGAAATTATACTTTAGCAAAGAATGAAAGTGTAGCGTTCTTTTCAAGGTGTTTGTTATCCCCACCAGAGTGCATGGATGTTATTTCTGATATAACATTAAATAACGCAAATCTTAACATTTCTCAATCGCGCATAGAGATAAATGGCATTACCTTCGGAGAAAACATTCCTGCATATGGCACTGTTATTAAAAAGGAAATTCCTTTGTTGTTTTTAAACGATAGCGGAATATTCAAAATATTTACAGGTGTATGGGTATGGAGCTGAGAAGCAAAGGTTTTATGGGATTGAGAAGCGCCGAAGCCATATTTTCGCTTATATTTCTTTTCTCTGTTCTTCTCTTCCTTTTTCACTCTGCAAGCGAAAGAACAGGGCAAAACTTTTCGGTACAAAAAAGTGCGATTTTAAAATACTTTGCATATGACGCATGTTTAGCTTGTCATTTTAAGCAAAACATTTCAGAAATTTTTACATTTGCTAAAAATCTTTTTCCCTTGCAAAATGTAAGTGTCTTTGAGGAAAAAGAAAAGCTATATTTTGCAAATCTATCTTTTCCCTTTACCTTACTTTCTGTAAATTACTCTAATGGAAATGTATTTCTCGATATTTTTTCTTCAGAGACAGAAAACTTTGAAATATATGTGAATGGAAATTACGTGAAAAGGCTTTATGGAAAAGAAATAGTGAGCGAGAATATTACACCTTTTTTTTCCCAAGGAAGTAATGTTGTCAATGTAACTCTCTCCTCTCCAACCCGCGGGTTCGTGATAGTAAGAGTTTTAAATACAACTGAAAAAGCGAAGAACGGAATAATCTCTTTTGATTTTGTTTATCCAGGCGGGTTAGGTAAAAGAAAAAGGGTGAATATCCATGTCTCGCTTGCAGAGTAAAGGAGAATGGTTTATTGTAGGGACTCTAATTGTCTTATTGCTTTCTACCCCCCTTTTTCTTATGATAGTTAATTCCAAAACAAATACACCTGTAGGAGAAGACATAAATTCTGTAGTATGGGTCGGAGAAAACGAAAGAGTTTACGCTTCTTGCGTGCTTTCTTACTTACAAAGCGAGGAAAACGCAAGCAAAGTATTTGCTGATATTTACGATGTAGCAAAAATACTTGACAAATCAAAACTTACCTCTACGCAACTGCTTTGTTTCTGTGAAAACAGAAGCTTTGAACCAAATTTTTCCAGGTTTTTGGTTTTTGATGGCGCGGGAAATTCTCTAAATCTCGCAATATATTCGGGAAATAACAGTGTTCTTGTACAAACACAGAATTTAGAAATGAAACCTATTATCACATTTTCCAACAATAGCGAAGTAAAGATAAAGGTTTACGAAAATGGTGAAGAAAAAGTATGTGTAAAATATAAAAGAGAAACAAATTTATTTTGCGGGTGTATATTCATTTTAAGAGATATTCAAAACATGACATCAAGCATAGTGAAAACGGATGATCTTGAATGGTGCGAAGAATGAAAGGTGTGAGTCCGCTTATAGCTGGAATAATTTACACTCTGATAGTACTTGTCGCAATCACAATCACTCTTAGCTTTGTTCTCCCAGAAATTGAAAAAATGAAGGATAGAGTGGCTTTTGAAAACGCAAAAAGTATGATGAGGAAACTTGATGAGGCTATAAGAGAAGTTGTGAGCGAAGGTACATATTCCTCGCGAATTGTTACTATTTCCCTTGATAGAGGGAATTTAATTGTCTATAACGGTACAGGAAAAATAGAATACAGACTTGAGAGCACAGCAGACATAGTTTCACCAGGAGTTGAAAGAAAGTTAGGAAATATCATCATAGCTGGTGGAGACGATGTTACAGTCGAAGAAAAGGACGGGAAAATAATTATGAGAAACTCTTACCTTGAAGTAAACTTCACAAGGCTCGGAAATACAAGCTATTATGTTCCCGTGAATGTAAGCAGAGTTATAGAAAGCGTTAAGCTTTTGCGAGAAAACACAACCATTTATCCAGAAATGAGTATAAAACTCGCGGACATAGATAGTGGGAATGGTTATGTTGTGCCTGTTCAGACAGGTGAAAAACTTGCAAAAGGGGAAGTGGTTGTGCACATTGTTCACAACAAGCTTTCTTTTGATATATACTTTATTTTAAAAAGCTACGCAGATTTTTTGATCATAGAAGCAAAAAATGTCAAAATACTGCAGTGAGGTGATGAAGATGAACAAAACATGGGTTATAGGTCATAAAAATCCGGATACAGATTCAATAATTTCGGCAATAGTTTATGCGAAAAAAATAAACGCTACACCAGCAAGAGCAGGTGAGATTAACCAAGAAACAAAGTTTGCGCTCAAAAAGTTTTCTGTGGAGGAACCTGTATTAAAAGAAAGAATAGAGAAAGATGAAAAAGTAGTAATAGTGGATACAAACAACAAAGAAGAGCTTATTCCCATAAATGGTGAGATAGTGGAAATAATAGACCATCACCGCCTCTGCGGAAATTTGGAGACACCGGCACCAATAAAAGTAACAATAAAGCCTGTTGGATCTACTTCAACAATAATAGCAGAGATGTTTCTCAACGAACTAACCAAAGAAGAGGCAGGCCTGCTCCTTTGTGGAATACTTTCTGACACAGTGATATTTCGTTCTCCAACAACTACAGAGCTCGATAAAGAAATCGCAAAGAAGCTAGCGAAAATAGCTGGTATTGAAGATATAGAAGCATTTGGAAAGGAACTTAAATCAAAGGCGTGTGTGTTAAGTGAGGACCCAAAAGAGAATGTTCTTAGAGATTTCAAAATAATAGAGGCTGGACGTAAAAGATTTGGAATAGCACAGCTTGAGCTCATGGATTATGAGAGTGTAATGAACAAGAAAAGCGAATATCTCGCTGCAATGGAAGAAATAAAAAAGGAAAATAACCTTGACTATGTGTTGCTTATGGTAACAAACATTCTTGAGGAAGCAACAAAGCTTTTAATTGCAGGTGAAAACCCAGAAGAAATAGCAAAGGCCTTTGAAAAAAAGATGGAAGAAGAGAGATGTATTTATCTTGAAGGTGTGCTTTCAAGAAAAAAGCAGGTAGTTCCAGTACTTCAAAGGTTTTTTGCCTGATTCTTCTTTTTTTCTTTGCGGTTTTTAATTTTCTTTGTTTGATATTTTTCTCTAATTATCGAAATTTTTATATGTTTTTTTGGTTCAATATTAGCAATAAATTTCACTGAAATTTGGCAAAAAATTTCCAAAAATTCAATAATTTTTAGGTGAAAATTCATGAATAAGCAGCTGAAAATTAAGGCTGACCATGACGGTACATTTAGTCCTTTTGATATAGGTAAGAATTATCTTGCACATATATTTCCCCTCGTTTACGAGTATCTCGGTCTTGAAGATGACTCCTATCAAAGACTTTTTGTGCAGGCGGTTTCCGAGCTACGGGAAAACCCAAGTATTCCAAACCAAATGCTGGAGAAAGTGCTAAAAGAAAACGGAGATCTAAGCTATTATAATCCTGAAATACACTATGGGGTAGAACTTGGTCTCATGTCTTTGATGGAGTGTAAACTTGCAGAGGACTATTCGCTTCTGGATAAATTAAATGAAGAAATTCCTTCTGTTCCTGAGGATGTCCTTAAACAATATGCTATGGAAATGCTTACCAACCCGCCAGAAAATGTAGAAAGTGTGCATATTTGTTCGGCTGGAGTGGAAGATTGTGTCCGTAAACCCTACGAAAAGATAGAAAGTGAAATTTATCTTGAAGTGAAGGGAACAAGAATAAAAAAAGATGAAAAAACAGGAACTTATGTTATACATCCAATGGGTAGACACAATAAAAAGTATGAAGTAAGAAGAGTTCTGAATGGAGACGATGGGAAAGGAAATTCCATTCTTCTTTCATTTGGTGATTCTGCTGGAGATTACGAAATGCTGATCGAAACCTATAATCAGCGCGGCATACCTGTTTCGGTTGGAAAGAAAGCAGAGGAATACGTAACTCTGGTTGTCAGTAATGAAGACAATTTTCTCACAGCTTACAAAGTAGCATTGGCTCTCTCAGCAATTGTAAATTCTCGCAATAATCCAGAGCGCGCTTACAGAGAGGCGTTGATTGAAGCTGAGATAGAAGACACACCATCCTACATACGTCTCGGGAAGCTAAAACCCCGAAAAATCGATGAAGAAATATATCGGCTTGTGAAGAAATACTAACAGAAAGGGTGTTGCTTATGGTTGACGTTGTAACTCTTGGGGAAGTTCTCATAGATTTCATAGGCGAGAAGGGCAAAAGTCTAAAAGATTCCGTTACATTCGAGAAGTGTTTTGGAGGTGCACCGGCAAACTTTGCAATCGCAGTGAGTAGGTTGGGAAAAAGTGCAGCTCTGATTACAGGAATAAGTAAAGACGGTTTTGGCGAATTTCTGCTGAACATACTCAAAAGCAACGGTGTTATAACAGATTTCATTGTAAGGAGTAATAAAAAAACACCTCTTGCTTTCGTCTCTCTAGATGAAGAAGGGAAGCCTGATTTTTCGCTTTATCTTGATGGAACTGCCGATGAAGATTTGGGAGATGCTGTAAAGGAGGATGTGTTTAGGAAAGCAAGGGTGTTCCACTTTCATACACTATCTTATTTCAGAGAAAAGATAAGACCTGCTCTACTCAAAGCCATAACCTATGCAAGGAAACACAAGCTCGTGATTTCTTTTGATCCAAATTTGAGAAAAGGCTATTTCACCGATGAAGCAAGGTATGGGCTTGTTGAGTTGCTAAGATTATCCACAGTTTTCATACCTTCGGAAGAAGAGCTTTTATGGTTTTCAAATACAGAAAATCTTAAGAGTGCTATTGCATGGCTTCAATCTGTAATGGTAAGTTCCCCCTCCTTAAGATTGGCCGTGATTACGAGAGGTGCTAAAGGGTGTGTTATGCTTGAGAAAGACGGTTCTATTCTTGAGCACCCTGCTTTCAGGGTTAATGCTGTTGACACAACAGGGGCAGGAGATGCTTTCTCTGCAGGTATTTGTGTAGGTTTGCTTGAGGGCATGGAAGAAACAGAACTTCTGCGTTTTGCTTCTGCCGTAGCAGCTATTTCTGTCCAGAAGAAGGGAGCAATAACATCTCTTCCTACCAGAAAAGAAGTGGAGGAATTTTTAAGTCAAGATCATTAAAAATTTTTTCTTAAATTTCTCATAAAGTGCTACTATTCCGCGTAAAATAGAAAGTCTTGAGTAATCTTTTTCGTATTCTATATTGAGATGTATCTTGAAGTGCGGGAAGGTTTCTTCTATTAATCTATGGAGAAGTGCTGTGTCTAAACTCTTTGCAACATTCCCACCGAATACTATCTTATCTGGAGAAAAGAGTATTACCAAAGAGCTTACGTAAAGCGAAAGATTTGTATAGTATTCACGCTTAAGAGCCTCATCTTTAAAAACGGCTGTGGGATCTCCGTTTCCGAGCCTTTCAAGAAACTTTCCAGAAATGTAAAGCTCTGCACATCCCTTTCTCCCGCAATAGCATTGCTCAGCACTTTGTCTCATGGTTACGTGTCCTGCTTCAAATATTTTTCGGAGGAACAAAAGCTGTTTGTAATCATAATAATTCATATGCATTGCATTTACACCGGTGCCTATCTGAATCGTAAGAATTGTTTTATCTCTGTTATGAGGTTCTTTGAAAAACTTTCGTGCGTGGTAATAAGCAAAAGCGTAAAGATCGTTGACAGCAAAATTTAAATCGATACATTTCCCTATTAAAAACGGAAATCTTCTTGAAAATATTCTGAATCTCCATTTTCCAGCTTCTTTTTCGATTTTAACTATTCCAGGAAACGTTGAAATTATCTCATTATCCAATGATTTAAGGTATGAGAAAAATTTGGTGAATTTTTCTTCGGGTTCTTGAAAAATCTTTGTTGGAATAACACAAAACTTCTGTTTTTTATTTATTTCGGTTATGAAAGAAGAATACCTTTCTTCAAAGGCAGAAAGATTTTCTTTTTTAGAAAAGAATAAAGAGGTTTTTGTTCCACCAATATCCAGAGCTATCATAATATTTTTTAGAAATAAGAAATTTAAAACTTAATTTTTCTCATAAAAATTTCGAAGATTTTGTAGTCTTCTTTTTTGAAAAATTTGCTGATTTTAAGAAAGAAGAAATATAGGGGAAAGCCCATAACTGCGAAGAAAAGCTTTGTAAAAAAGTCGAAAGGAAGGTAATCTACTACTTCCCAAATAACAAAAAGTAAAAAAGAAGAGAAAAGCATTTTTATGGCGTCGCTCAGATAAGCGGATTTGAATGAGAATCTTTTTATAAACACAGCTAAGGAGCACAAAAAAGAGAAAATAGAAGAAAGTAAAAAAGATATAGCCATGCCTTTTGCTTCGTAAAGCATTGTTAAAGCGATGCCCGTCCCAAGAGAAAAAAGCATTATGAAAAAACTCAAAATCGTATAGAGCTTTGCTTTACCCATAGCATAAACATTTCCTAATATGATTCTCGAAACAGCAAAAATAACAGAAGCAGGTAATAAAAATATAAAAAGACTTGAAGCAGGCAGATACTCTTTTCTGAAAAATATGTTTATAGCAGCATTTCCAAAAACCAAAAGAAAAGCCACGAACGGAAGCGAGACTAGCAAGCAATACCTTACAGCAAATAACAAAAGTCTACCTTCTTTTTCTTTCTCGCCTTTTGTTTCGAGCTCAGAAACAATTGGAAATACAGAACTTGAAACAATTATTCCAAGTGAAGTTATAAGGCTTGCAAGGTTAAATGCAAGTGAAAAATATCCTGTTTGTGTTTCGGAAGAAAGTAAACTCAGTATTATATATCTCGTGTTGTTAAAAACAAGCCAGCATGCTGTTGCCAAAAAAGCTGGTAAAGCGAATTTTTGAAATACTTCGCGTATGGGTATTTTTTCACCGTTTTTTATAAAGCCGGGAGAAAAGTAGAGGAATGAAGAGAGAACAAACATTAAGGAGAGAGCAAAAATAGGACCATAATAACCGAGACCGAGAAAAATGAGAAAAGCGCTTAAAGAAAGCTTAAAAACCTGATTTATTGTGCCATTTACGAAGATTTTTTTCATATTCTGCATACCATACCACACTCTGTTAAAAACACCCGAAAACTGAGTAGCGACAATTCCTATACAGATTGTTAAAATGTCACGAAAGTCCAAACCAGTAGAACTGAGTGCCGGATAAAAAAGGAGTAGTAAACCACAAAAAATTATACTTGTTGGGAGAGTAATTTTTAAAGTGGCTTTAACGAGTCCAGGTATTTTTTTCTTCTCTCCGCGAGCAATATATTCTGGGACAAGTTTTCCTATCGCA
>JALSPV010000108.1 GCA_026985775.1 Candidatus Aenigmatarchaeota archaeon | reverse complement strand
GTGAAGGCTGCGGTGTATGCACACTTGTTTGCAAAGAAGGAGCAATAAGAATAACTCGCATAAACAACGGAAAAATAATTTATGGAAAAAGCAAATATGGTTTTTGTTTTGTTGGAGGAAAACTTGAAATAGGCGAATCTGGAAGCGGAAAAATAGTTGCAGAAGTTAAGAAAAAGGCTCGTGAAATAGCAAAAAACGAAAACGCAGAGCTGTTACTCATAGATTCTTCTCCGGGAATAGGATGTCCTGTCATAGCATCTCTTTCAGGTGTGGAAACAGCCATAATAGTTACAGAACCTAGCATTTCTGCTCTTAGTGATATGGAAAAAGTGCTTAAAGTTATAGAACATTTTGGGATAAAACCATATGTTGTTGTAAACAAAGCGAGTATAAATCCAGAGATAAAAAAGAAAATTCTAGAAGTGTGCAGTAAGAGGAAAATCGAGGTAATTGCGGAATTTCCATTTGATGAAGTTTTCGTAAAAAGTGTTAATTCGCTCACTCCTCTACCCTTGCTTACGCAGAAATACGATAAGATTTTTGAAAAAATGCTATGCTTACTTTTGGAGTAGCTTTTTAATTATTTCGCGAAAATCTATTTCTTCGGAGTTAACCACATTCCAAAGTGTAAATCTTTCTGGTCTTATTTTGCTGCTTTTCTTTAGCAGATCTTGTGCCTTTCCCATAAAAGCTTGGGAGGAAAGAATTTCCTTTACTCTTGAAAGCACACCACATGTTTTGTAAAGTTCAAAAATCCCACTGAAAAGACTTTCGGGAGGAAATATAAGGTTTTTTTCACGAACTTTTTGCGAGTAAATGTAAGCACAGATAAGCGTGCAAACCCCAACTAATTCACCGTGCATGAATTCGCTTAGCTCTTTACTAAGAGCTTTTTCACTTTCATGTTCACAGCCAGAACAATAGCAAGAGCTTGTTTTCATCGCAAGACCCGCGCATAAGAGCGCGCGTTCTATGTCCTTTAACCTTTTAGCGCGGGTAATATATTTGACAGAAGTAAGCGCAAACTCGAGCTCACGAGTCTTTATCTCTTCCTCTTTCAAAACATTTGCAAGAAAAACATCTTCAACCGCTGTAATAGTACCAAGAACATCCATGATACCAGAAAAAATGTGACGCTTAGCACGAAGCCATAAAGGAAAGGATATTACTACAAGCTCGGGATATTTGCACAGGAAGCTTTTCTTTTTTTCACCTTCATATAAAGATGCTGTTGGTGAAATTATTCCATTATGCGAGGGTGCTGTTGGGATAAGCACGAGCTTTCTTTGTGTATCGTATGCTACTTTTTTCGCAACATCCAAAGCTCTTCCTCCTCCAAAACCAACCACTATTTTTGCCCTGCATCTGTGAAAGAAAAGCTTTGCTTCTCTAACGTTCTCTAAATCTTCTCGAGAAATTTTGAAAATGTTTTCCACACCACACCTAGAAAGATACTCTCCAGCAAAGCCTTTATCTGTTATAAAAGCCGCTTGTTTAAATTCAAGATTCCGCAAAAATTTAACGAGTTTATTTTCTGAGCGCTTCCGTCTTACCTTTATTCCTTCTCTCTTAAGCTCTTTTTTCAGTCTTTGCGGAGAAATAGCACCCGTGTGCTCTTCTATTATTTCGAGTAATTTCATTTTTTGTTTTCACCCTCCAAAAATGGTGGGCCCGACGGGAATTTCAGGCAAGCTTTGAACCCGCGACCTGCCGGTTTCTCCCTTTCCTCATCCTTTTCGGACGGCTCTTGTTAAGAGCCGGCTGCTCTAACCAGGCTGAGCTACGGGCCCAGCCGAGCTATTAATTTCACAAGCTCCAAGATTTAAAAATTTTTCCAAAATACAAACTTTAAAAGTTAGAAAACCAAAGTTTAAAAGTATAGGAGTTGAAATAACAAAAATTAC
>JALSPV010000107.1 GCA_026985775.1 Candidatus Aenigmatarchaeota archaeon | reverse complement strand
GATGGGTCGGGAACAACCCGCCTTCTGTTGCTTCTTCGCGCACATGGCGCTCATCAACGAAGCATAGGCCATTCGTCTTAGCGGCCTACCCGCCCCTCCTTCATCATCAGGGCCTACTCGGCCTTGCACCGCACAGCAGAGTTTTACCCCTGCTGTGCGCTCTATTGAGCTAAAGGTGGGCGGAGCTTTCTCCGGAAAGGGCGCATCTGTTTTTACCCTTTCCGGAAAGCCCCTTCCCGACCCATCTAAAATAAATAAGGCTTACAGAGTACTTAAAGTTTGGTGAAAAGAAAAATGCCGAAAGAGAAAAGATTACTGATAGCATTCGATATGGATGGTACCCTGACAAAAAGCGTTAGCTGGGAGGATGTACACAAAGCCTTTGGTACTTTAGAGTGTGCAAAGGAACACAGAAGGCTTTACGAAAGCGGAAAAATAAATTATGAAGAGTGGATGAAAAAGGATGTCTCGCTTTGGCTTGGAAAAGATTATTCCATAGCGAAAAAAGTGCTATTATTTTACGAATTTATAGAAGGTTTAGAGCAGTTTTGTAGGTTTTTCAAAGAAAAAAGTATACTTGCAATAATTTCTGCTGGCCTCGAAGAGAGAGCAAGAGATATAGCTTCGAAGCTATGTTTCGATTTTGTAGTAAGCAATGGCTTGGTTGTAAAAAATGGAAAGATAACTGGATATAAATGTATGGTTACACCCGGAAATAAAGGAAAACTCTTGCAGGCTTTAATAGAAAAATACTCTCCACAATGCGTTATAGCAATAGGAGACACGGAATTTGACAAAAGTATGTTTAGGTTTGCTAACATTGCTGTGAGCATAGGTAACCATATAGATTGTGCAGACATTCACGTTAATAACTTCATAGAATTACTTTCAAAGCTCACAGCAAAACTTTAAATTCTTGAACCTTGTTCAATATATTTGTGGCAAGAAAGTTAGATCCTGTAAAAATACAGAAAATTCTTGCTGTGTTGAAAAGGTATCCTCAAGGAGTGTGGTTTCGTCAGCTTGTAAGAGAAAGCGGTTTACCTGCTTCTACAGTGCATTTTTACCTTAAAAAACTCTCTCCTATCGTAGAAAGCATAGGGTATACGGACGAATACGGGCGCTTCGTTGGGATAAGAATAGTAAGATTGAAGAAAATTTAATGCGTTTAACGCATTCTATTGCTGTTTTTCTGCATTAAACGGGATTATTTCTAAATAATCTCTATATTTTTCGATTTTTCCGCATATTTTCACTTTTTCACCGATATCTATTTCAGAAAGGCTGTTAAAGGCTTTAGAATAGTTGCACACGAAAACGCGAATAGAAGCTGTTTCATCTCTCACAAAATATAGATAGCAAGTTTTTCCGGCTTGGGTTTTCTTAATGACTTCGCCTGCTATACACACGCTTTTTCCTATATAGCTCTTGTTAATACTCACAATTTTTGTGTGAGACGTCTCGTAAAGGTGAAGTGAAACGAGAAAAAATACAACGCTAAGTATAGCACTAACTTTCACAAGCATCTCATCTCTCAAAACTCCCACCTGAAAAGTTCTGTATAAACAGGACCACTTGGCAAGAGCTCAGATCTGTAAAGCACAAGTGTGCTTACTTTCATACACCCTATTCTCACATTTTTCAACTCTTCAATTAGTTTTTTGAGCTTTTCTTTCTCGTTAACCCTCACATTTTTAACCCTAGCCAGAGTAAGATGAGGAACATAATTTTTCTCCCTTTTAAATCCAAGTCTTTCAAATTTTTCGTCAACATTTTTCATGAGCTTTATGAGTTCTTCTCTACCATTTTCCACGCCAAGCCAAATAACTCTCACATAATTTATACTTGGAAATACACCAATCCCGCAGATTTCCATTTGAAAAGGTTCTCTATTTTTAAGTGCAACTCTCACATTTTGCTTTATCTGCTCTATCTGAGTTTTATTAACATTCCCTAAAAACTTCACAGTTATGTGCAGATTCTCACTTTTTACAAATTTCAGCGAATTCTCCAATATTTTAAATTTTTTCTGTATTTTTTTCACATTTTTTCTTAACTCATTATCAAGTGGAACAGCTATGAAGCAACGCATACAACACAATTTCTACACCAAACTATATAAAAATTTTGGAAATTATGTTCACATGAATATTCACAAAATATTCACATTGTGTTCATTTTTCTTTCACATAAGTACATTTCATTTCACATGAATACACAAAGAAAGACACAAAAACTATAATTAGTGTTCACAGCCCGTGAAATTTTAATGAATATTCACGTGAAATGAAAGGAAAAAATGAAATTTAAGTTAAAGATTACATCATTATTTTTCATGAAACTTTCATGTGAAAATGACGTGAAATAATACAAATTCTGTGAATATTCATGTGTATTTCACGCAAAGGTAATATGAAATTCATATGAAAATACATAAGGTAACATTAGTGGATACCATTGGGCAATTTTTTAACAGTTCTTTCACGTTTAATTCATGTTACCTTCACATGAAAAATATCGAAACTTCATAGAAATCACATCTATATACCAGGCATGCATGTGAAGATATGAAGAGAGTGTGAATTTTCATATGAATGTAACGTGAAATTCACATATTTTTCATACAGTAACGTTTATAACAATTAAAAAAATTATTTTTCACGTGAAAGTACACGAATATTTCACAAGGTTTGGGTGGAAAAGGAATCCATTTTCGTTAACCGTTTCTCCAGAACTCTTTATAGGCTATGCGGAGCAGAGAAATGCTATAATTTCTCATATACTTGAAGAGCAGAAGATATGTCTTGTCTCCGGACCGACTGGGGCGGGAAAAACGACTCTTCTCCTTTGGATAAAAAAGAGATTCGAAGATAAAATGAAAGTTCATTACATACCAAAACCACCTAAGAAAAGCAAAGAGCTTCTTGCCTTGTTTCTAGAGATTTTACCCCTTTCTTTTTTTGAAAGACTTCTAAGAAAAAGACCTTCGCTTTTCCAGCTTCCGGAATATGTGAGAAGAAAGCTTAATGGAGAAAGGTTGCTCCTCTTGGTAGATGAGGCACACGAAACAAACAAGGACGTTCTGGAGTGGTTGCGCGTCTTGGCGGATCAAACACCAATCACAATGATAATAGCAGGCTTACCTGTTCTTGAATACAGGATAAGGGAAAGACTCGAAACATTTGACCAGCGCATAACCACGCGCGTATTTTTAGAGCATCTCTCAGAAGAGGAAACATGCGAACTAATAAAGGCCCGCATAGAGTGGGCGGGTGGGAAGGATACAATACCATTTACTCGGGGTGCGCTTCGTGAGATTTATCTAAAAACCAATGGTTTTCCGAGAGAGGTGCTAAAGCTTTGCGATAAGCTCATCCATAAAGCCGCAGAAAAGGAAATAGAAGTTATCACCGAAGAGTTTGTTCGCGAGCACTCTGGTTTCGGAGAAGAGCTTCAGGAAGAACCAAAAGTTACTTTCGAGCCGATACCGAGGACTTCAATAGATGAGCTTCCGCCCAAACAAAGAAAAGTGCTTGAAATACTTTCAAAACACACTTGGATGACACCAACACAAATAGCAGAGCAAATGGGGATGTATGCGTATAAATCAAAGCATCATGCAATACGCTCTATAAACAATATTTTGAAAAGATTGATGCTTGAAGGCTATGTACAGCGCGAGGCAAGAGGAAAGGCGTTTGTGTATGCTTTAACACCTAAGGCAAGAGCTTACTTTGTTGAAAAATGAAAATTTTTAGAAAGCTTTAGAAGCTGATATTTATTTAAAGAGATACCTAAAAAATATTTTTATGGATATACCATACGCTGTTGCAAAAAGGATACTTGAAAAAACGGGTTTGAGGGTAAGCAAAACAGCTGTGGAAGAGTTTAGAAGTCTTATCGAAGAAATAATTACCGACATCTCTGCAGAGGCTGTTTCTCTTGCAAAGCTTGCTGGAAGAAAAACTGTGCTTCTGGAAGATATAAAGCAGATTCGCAAAAAGCTTAGATAAAATAAGGTGAAATAAAGCATGGAGCTAAACGAGATAATTCTCAAAATAAAAGAAGTCACCGGAATGGAAGAAAATGAGATAATGCAAAGAATTCGCGAAAAGCAGCGCGAGCTTTATGGTTTAGTTTCTCCAGAAGGCGCTGCGCATATTCTCGCTAGAGAGCTTGGAATAGAACTCGATACATGTGAGCTTGTTAAATTAAAGTATCTTAAACCAAACATGACAGGTGTGCGTGTTAAATCTAGAATAACCAAAATAATAGAGCGTGAATTTGAAAGAGATGGTGTGAAAAAAAGAGTTGCAAATGTTTTTCTTATAGATGATACTGCAGAAGCAAAACTTGTTTTGTGGGATTCGCAGGTAGAAAGGTATGCGCTTAATGAGGGGGAAGTTATAGAAATTGTGAATGCTTATACGAGAAAAAATATTTTTGGAGATGTTGAATTAAGGTTAGGGGCTTTCGGTGAAATAAAAAAGCTACCAGATGACCCTTCTTTACCGTATAAAGGAAGAGTATATATTCCAGAGAGAATTTCCAAAATGGAGCCTGGAAAAAGATATAAGATTAGAGCAGCAGTAGTTGCTGTGCTAAGGAATAACATTTTCTATGCCGTCTGTCCAGAATGTGATACCATAATAAAAAACTCAACTTGTCCAACACACGGAGAGGTTGTTCCAGTATATACAATGATAATAAATGCTGTTATAGATGATGGGTACGGAAACATGCGCGCAGCATTTTTCAGAGAAAACGCAGAAAAACTTTTGGGTATAGAAACAAAAGAAGCCATGCAAAATAAAGAGCTTTTAGAAGAAGCATTTGAAAATATACTCGGTAAGGAATTTATTTTTGCAGGAAAGGTAAGGAGGAACGAGATGTTCAGAAGAAACGAATTCATAGTGGAAGAGATAGAAAGTGTGGATGTGCTAAAAGAAATCAATAAAATTGGAAACCGGATTTATGGGGGTTCTGTTTCATAAAGCTCTTTTCTTCTCACTTCCAGTAACTCTTCTTTCTTTCCTGCAAATTCTGCCGCGCTCATTGCGTGCTTTATTTTTTCAATCTCTTTGATTTTTTCCCTCCAATTAATGTCGCGGAGCAAGTGATGATCTAAAACTAATGCCTCGCAAATCTTTGCAATTTCTTTCAAATTTTCCAGAGCTTTTTGATAATTCTGTACTGAATAACGATAGCCAAGCATATAAGTCATGGGACCGTCTATAAAAATAACATCGGGTTTTTCTTTTAGAATAAAGTCTGCTTGCTCTTTTATTGCTGGCCCTTCCACATCGCTAGTGTGCAAGAACTTTTCTCCCTGATATTCTATACAAACCTCTATCACATATCCAAGCCTTGAATTTGTTCCGTGAAAAACAGGAGGAGAGAATTTTATTTTAGTGTTTTTAAGTTCGAGGGATTTTCCATCAGCATATTCAAGGACTTTCGGTTTTATCAATCCAAGAAAATAGTTTGCCCTTCCCTTTTGAGAAGCATTTATTTTTTCTTTTGGGTGCTTAACTAAAGCTATTTTGTTAGTGAAAATCTCTGGCATGTTTGGGTTATGGTGATCATAGTGATAGTGCGTAACTATAAGCACGTCGCATTTTTTTGCATACTTTTTTATAATTTCGAGGTGTTCTTCGAGGCGTTTAACCTCTTTTGGATGCGGTGGTAAACCGTATCTGCTCGGTCCGAGTGCGGCCGAAGGGTCTATAAGGATTTTTATATCTGTTTTCACAAAAGTAGCCATTGAACGCGTGCCTAAAGAGTCAAATGCGAGCGGTTTTATTTTCATGAAGATATTTTTTTTTCTTCGGAAATCTTTAAGTTTTAGTTTTCATCAAAATAATCATGGATATGCGCTCTTTCGTAGCAAATCTTCTAAAATTCTAGATGTGGGCTCTGCACCATGCCATTTATTGTTTTGTATGAAACATCTCGGATACGAAATTGTAGGTGTTGACATAGCTCCGGAGAGAGTAAAAGATTTCATTACAGCAAACAACCTTAATGTTATAAAATGCAATATAGAAACACAGCGACTGCCATTTAAAAGCAATACTTTTGATGCGGTTATTTTCACAGAAGTTTTCGAACACCTTAGAATAGACCCTATTTTTACTTTAGAAGAAATAAACCGGGTGTTAAAACCAAATGGTTTATTGTTTTTCTCCACACCAAACTTTTACAGTTTGGGAAATATAAAGCGAATATTGTCTGGAAATGGATTCAACGATGCTTTTCACGAGTTCATGAAGTTAAGAAAACTCGGTCACATGGGACACATAAGAGAATATACTCTCCTTGAGTTAAGAAAATTTCTTAATTATACCGGATTTGAAATTGTAGAAGTTCACAAATTCTATTTCAGAAATAAACTAAAATCTGCTATCTACAAACTCTTACCACGGTTCAGACCGTTTTTCTTTATTGTGGCAAGAAAGATTAGTAATCAAAGAAACATTTGATTACACTTTTCCTGCCGCGAGCTTTATATCTTCTGGTTTTATTGTCTTTCTTCCAGCGTGTTTTGCTAACTCAGCTGCTTCCATCGCAAGATCTTCGGCTATTTCTTCTATAAGCTCTTTAAGCTCTTCCAAAGCTTCACGAGAAATTCTCTCTACACCAGCCTTTCTCGCGATCCTTTCGACAACAGCAAGCGGTATCATGAATAAATTTTTTCGGTGGGAAGTTTATAAAACCAACAGCTTTACGTTTTCAGGTTCTGAAATTTCTCCATAAGCCTTTTAACTCTGTTCCTCACAGCACCTTCACTTATACCAAGCATTTCTGCTATTTTCAGAAAAGGTGTGCGAGAATCTTCTTTCAATATTTCAATAATTTTTTTATCAATCTCATCCATTGCACACACCAATTATTTAGTATGCTTAAAAACTATTTTATGTTAATGAGTTAAGTCCATATGACCTCAACTTCATCCGTTCTCCACTTTGGTCTTATTCTGCTTTCCTCTATCGAAATTCCTTTTTCAAGAACTTTGAAAATCTGCATACCATTCCACGCTATCATTGCTCCATTGTCGCCAGCAAATTCCTTTGGAACTGCATAAAACTTTGCTCCTCTTTCTTTACACATTATTTCAAGCATTTCTCTCAGTCTTTGGTTAGCGGCAACGCCGCCAGTTAGCATTATCTCATTTTTATCGCAATGGACAAGTGCGCGCTCTGTAACTTCTGTTAACATAGCAAAACAAACTTCCTGGAGAGAAAAACAGATATCCGCGAGCTTTTCTCCAGATTTCCATAATTTTAAAGCCTCTGTAATTATTCCCGAAAAAGCAACATCTATTCCTTTAACAACGTATGGGAGTTCAACCCATCTTCCGTGTTTCGCAAATTCTTCTATTTTTGGGCCGCCTGGAAAACCTATACCAACTTCTCTTGCAAATTTATCAAGCGCATTTCCTATGCCTATATCTTGAGTTTCTCCGAAAACACGATATCTTTTATCAACAAAGGCGAGTATTTGCGTATTTCCGCCTGAAACATAAAGTGTTACAGGATCTTTTGCATGTGTAAGAAGTTTTCCTATCTCTATATGTGCAATGCAGTGATTAACGCCTATTAAAGGCTTTTCGTATTTTAGCGAGATAAACCTTGCTAAAATTGCACCCACTCTAAGGCAGGGTGCTAACCCAGGTCCTTGAGAAAATGCAACAGCAGAAATATCGCTTAGCGAAATTTTTGCCTTTTCAAGCGCGCTCTGCAAAACCCCTTTTGCAACGAGTGCATGGTGTTCAGCCGCATCTCTTGGTTTTATTCCTCCAGAAGGCGGAATGAACATGCTTTTTTCATTTGCAAGAATATTTCCATTTTCATCCACTACTCCTACACCAAATGTATGAGCAGTGCTCTCTATACCCAAAAGTATTTTTTTCATGATGTAAGTTTCAAGTTCCTTTTCTTTAAATTTTTTAATTTAAAATAAAGCTATGGTTAGATTTAGATTATGTATTTGACTCACCCTTATCAACACATAAGAATAAGACCGGGAGTTTTTGTTTTGATTAGAGATAAAATGGGCAGGTATCTAATGCTTGAAAGGTCTGATGGACATGGTTTTGAGTTTGTGAAAGGAGGAGTGGAGATTGGTGAAAGCTTTAAGGATGCTGCCCTGAGAGAAATAAAGGAAGAGATAGGAATGAGAGTAACTCCGAATAATCTTATTGAATTGACTGTAACACTTTCATTCCGGTTCCCATTAAAGGAAGGTTATGAAATCAGAATTTACAAGGGAATCTTTATGGAGAAGATTGATTTAGAAGCGCTAGTTCTTGATAGGTTCTTTTCTTCTGCAAAATTAATGCAGCTTGACGAGATATCGAAGCTTATCAGCTTTCCTGAGTATTACAAAGTGATGAAGGAGGTAGATGAGTTGTTGAAAAAGAAATTTTGATTTAATTCTAGGTGTAAATAAGATTA
>JALSPV010000106.1 GCA_026985775.1 Candidatus Aenigmatarchaeota archaeon | reverse complement strand
TTTCTCTTCAAGTGATACTTTCTCTTCATAAATTTCTGATTTGAGATCTTTAATATGCTGAAAAGAACGAATTAATGATTTTTCAAGAGAAGAATAGAGTGGAAGGTTTTCAAAAAATTGAGAGATACTTTCCCCGCTCATCAAAAGTTCAAAAAGTGAAAACTCACCAAGTTCATAACGCTTTCTCAAAATTTTTGCAAGCGACTCTTTTTCTCTCTTTAACTTCTCATTGAGATTTTGTATGGTAAATTCTTTTCTTTGAATTTCTTTTCTTAATTGAGAAATATTATGACTCTTTTCAAGTATTGCTTTTTCTGTGGAAGAAATTTCTCTCCTCAATTTAGCTATTTCCGAACTCAAATTTTGTTGATTTCCTTTTTCTTGAGAAATATTTTTCTCTAATCTTTTAATTTCAGCTTCTTTCTTTGCAATTTCATTACGCAAACGTAATTCACACTGGCTTTGTGTTTCATTCGCCCGACAATCGTTAATTCCAGCGAAAGTATTTTTTGCAAAAAAAACAAAAACGAGAAAAAAAGATAAAAGAAAAAGTTTCTTTATAATCTGCAACATAGCAGTATTATAAACTCTTTAAGAAAAAAACAAAAGCAAGGTTTAAACTTACTTTTGTTTTTTTAATCTTCTTGTACAAGAAGAAAATCAATACTTATAATATGAGAACTCACAACATCCGTTTGCATCTCTTGGAGAACTACAGGATATTCCTTTCCTTCAATTTCTAAAATAAATTTTTCTTTGTCTCGTATATCCTTCCAAAGAGAACGCACTCGACTATCAGGAACTTTAATCATAATATTTTCAAGGTCTTTCCCATACACAATAGCAGGAATAAATCCGTTTTCACGCATTTTCTTTGTTGACTCATCTTTTGTTCTTTTTTCGGCTTCTAGTTTTTTCATATGGGCTGCATTATAGATAATTTAGATTTTTAAGCAAGCTTTTTCTTATAAAGAAAAGAACAAAATACTGAAATAAAGAGAACTTTTCTTTTCAGAAGGATTGTATATAATAAGAAAGATAAATCAGAGATTGTTTTGCCTACCAAGCAAAATTATTTCTCAGCAGATGAGAAATAAGCCTCTGTGCCTAATCTGATTCCAAAGAGTGCTCTCTTTTTTCAAAAGAGAGAAATGAGGTGGAACCGCGGTTCTCAAAAGAGTCGTCCTCATATAAAGGGAATATTTCCTTTTATATGAGGACGACTCTTTTACCTCAATAAAAATTATTCAGCAAACTAACTTTCATTCATATAATTATGGCAACGATAGAAGAAAAACGACATTCTCTTGCACACCTGCTTGCAGCAGCAGTGCAAAAACTTTATCCTGAAGCAAAAATTACCTTAGGTCCAGCAATAGAGGATGGTTTCTACTACGATATTGATTTTGGAGAAGATAAAATCAGTGATGCTGATTTAAAAAAAATCCAAAAAACAATGAAAAAAATAGCAAATTCTTGGACAACATTCACTGGTGAAAAAGTGAGTAAAGAGGAAGCATTGAAACGCTTTCAAAATAACCCTTACAAAAAAGAACTCATTGAAGAGATTAGTAATCGCGGAGAAGATATCACACTCTATACTTCTGGAGATTTTACCGATCTCTGCCGTGGTGGACACGTCCAAAATTTTAAAGAAGAAGTGAATATGGATGCATGGAAACTCGATCGCATCGCAGGAGCTTACTGGCGTGGAGACGAAAAGAATCCTATGCTTACACGCATCTATGGAATTGCTTTTGAAACAAAGGAAGAACTTGATGCATATCTCCAAAAAAAAGAAGAAGCAAAGAAAAGAGACCATCGTAAACTTGGGAAGGAATTGAAACTCTTTACTTTTTCTGAACTCGTAGGGCCAGGGCTCCCCCTCTTTACACCAAAGGGAACAAAAATTCGTGAGCTCATCACAGAAGAAATCTGGAAGTTACAAAAATCTTTCGGTTGGAAA
>JALSPV010000105.1 GCA_026985775.1 Candidatus Aenigmatarchaeota archaeon | reverse complement strand
ATAATTCACATTCGTTACATTTAACAGCGGCTTAGAAAGAGAAAGGTTAAGAGAAGTAACGGAGATTTCGCTTTCCCTTTTTTCGGAGGCGTTGTAAAAAAGGTTTGGTGCATCGGAGATATTACAAGAGATTTTATAAATTCCTGTCGAAGGTATTGGTATCTCGAATGATACGAAGCCATAAGCATCTGAAAGCGCACTTCCAACATAACTTCCGTTGAGATAGAAGCTCACATTGTAGTTCTGAATTGCAGCCGAAGTATTAGCATCTACAACACGGCATGTAACTTTAACGCTTTCTCCTGGATAAACATAGGAATCATTGACTTTAATTTCGCTCACTTTTGCCCATCCGAAAATGCTTAGCGTGATTGGGGGAAAGGTTGAATTATAGGCCCCTTTTGGATCGTAAACCGTTACAGAAGAAATTTCATATCTTCCTGGGCGCGAAACAGGAAATACATTAGTTCCGAGTGGAGAAGTGTTGAGCAAATATACAACACTGAGGTTCGTCCAGTTTTGCAAAGATTCTAAAGGATATTTTTCAAAGACTCCAGAAAAATTTGCAAATAAATACGCTTGCGAGATATTGGTTATTTGCCATTTAGCGTAAATTTTTGATTCTTCTCCGTACATCACACTTTTCTTTTCAGTGCCCCAAGAAAGAAATTGCAAAGGAATGTACGTTACATTGAAGAAAACCCAGTCTACAGTATAATCTCTGTAATCATTACCAGACGCTGAAGTATATCTTACAGCGAATCCGCAGGTAGAAGAGTTAAGCAAAGTTATGTTGTAAAAGTCCGTGACGTCTCTGCAAACTGTTTCAAATGAATCATATGGAAAATAATCTTCACAATACCGAAGAGTATAATATCCAAGCCTTTCGAAGATATTATTTGTAACTTTTCCAAAATCTATGTAGCAGGGTGTAGAAAGATATGTACTATAATCCCTCTCTGCTCTAACGCATGCGAGTATTTTTACAATGCTCATATCATGCGAAATACTTTTGTTTAAAGAAGAGTGAACGTAAAGCGTATACAGTTTCCCTGTGCTTGTGATGGTTTTTAACGGCGTACCGTAGAAATAACCCGAATCATAAGTGCTTATACAGTCGGTCAGTGAATTGCAAAAATATAAAAGAGATGATATATAATCAAATGTTTCATTTGTCATATTTGTGGCATTCAAAAGAATAAATTGCTCTTTCTCTCCATTTACCGAGAAAAATACAAGTAAAAAAGCAAAGAAAAATACGAAGGATGCATTGCGGCTGAGTTTCATAAATTTAGTCATAAATTTAGTTGCTTTTTTTTAAAAAAATAAACTTTAAATATGCTTTTATAAACCCCTTTATAAAGGTGTTAATATGGTGGGAGGTTTTGGAATAAGGATAGAAAATGTTGTGGCATCTGCAACACTTTTTGTCGAAATCCCATTAGAAGAGGTTGTAAGAAAAGTAGAAGGAGTTGAATATGAGCCAGAACAGTTTCCAGGAGTTGTGCTTAGGTTAAAGCAACCGCGTTCAGCTTGTCTTATCTTCAGTTCTGGCAAACTGGTATGTACAGGTGCAAAATCGCCAAAAGAAACGAAAGAAGCTGTAGCAAATGTGGTAAAGATTCTTAGAAAAATAGGAATTAAAGTACCGGATAACTATAAAGTAGAAATTCAGAACATTGTAGCTTCTGCGAAGCTCAACAGAGAGCTCAATTTAGATTCAATAGCCTTTTCTCTTGAAAATGCAGAATACGAGCCAGAACAGTTTCCAGGATTGGTTTACAGGCTTGACGAACCAAGAGTCGCATTCCTTCTTTTCAGCTCAGGAAAGATAGTTTGTACAGGAGCGAAAACAGTAGCAGATATTAGAAGAGCCATCGAAAAACTCGATAAAAAACTTAAAAGCATGGGTATTTAGGCGTTTTTATGATTTTTTCATCTCCAGGAAAAGTTATAATTTCTGGTG
>JALSPV010000104.1 GCA_026985775.1 Candidatus Aenigmatarchaeota archaeon | reverse complement strand
TCACCAGAAAAAATACTTTGTATTTCTACAAAAACAGGCGAAATAACTTATCTAACACATCCTGTTGAACTGAATTTGTTTCCTGAAAAATTCTGCGAGGATTTGGAAACGCTTGAAAAGCTTCTTATAAATGCTGTAGAGCTTCAGACTGCAGGATTGAAAAAATTCGGTATAATGCTTTCTGGTGGTGTTGATAGTACACTTATTGCAAAAATAGCCCAAGAAAAAGAAAGAAAATTTACTTGCTTTACATTCGGAATAGAGGGAAGCGAAGACGTTGAATATGCAAGAAAAGTTGCAGATGAATTTGGTTTTGAACTCAAAGAAATTGTCCTCGATGAAAGCGCAGATGAAGAGCTTGAAAATGCTGTACAAAAGGTTGTTTATGCAATTGAAAGCGGTGATTTTGTTCAGGTTTCGATAGCTCTACCGTTTTATTTTTCTTCTCTAGCCTCCGCGAAGCAGGGAAATAAAGTTATTTTCTCAGGACTTGGGAGCGAGGAACTTTTCGCAGGATATTACAAATACAGGAAGCACGTTTCAAGGCTTCATGAAAATTGTGCTCGTGGATTAAGTGAGCTTTGGAGGAAAGATCTTTATAGAGATAACTGTACCGTAATGCTTAATACTCAAGAGCTTCGCGTTCCTATGCTCGATATAAATTTTGTTAACCTTGCGATGAAAATAAAACCTGAGCTCAAATTTTTCAATGGAATAGAAAAGTACGCGCTTAAGAAAATAGCCGAAAGGCATATTGGAAATTTTGCGTGGAGAAAGAAGAGAGCATCTCAATACGGCTCAAGAGTTGCTAAAGCTCTCGAAAAACTCGCAAAGAAAAGAGGATATAAGAAAAAGAGCGAGTATGTGAAGATAGCATACGAAAACATATTTAAGCTCTGCAAAGGGTGAGAAAATCTATGAGGCTATGCGAAATACTTAAGAAAGCATTTTCAAAACCGATTTGTGATCATTGTCTTGGTAGAATATTTGCTCAGCTTTTATCAGGGATGAGCAATGCCGAACGCGGAAGAATCGCGCGTATTTTCGCTGCTTTCATGATAGATGCCGGTGAGCTTTCAGAATTTGCTCATGAAAATTTTGTCGAGATAACATTTCGCAGTGCAAAAATTCAGAAACGCCCGAAGAAAAAAGCGAAGTGCTATTACTGTCTTGGTGTTTTTGAAAACATCGAAAAAATAGCTGAAAAAATAGCAAAGAAGCTTGAAAAAATAGAGTTTACTACTTTTCTCGTTGGAAGCAGATCTTCTAAAGAAATGATTGAAAGGGAAGAAGAGTTGTGGAAAGAAGTCGGAATGGAATTCTGTGAACCCATAAAAGCTGAGCTTAACAGAGAGATTGGGAAAGCAATTAAAAAGCTAACCGGAAAGGAACATGACCCAAAAAAGCCAGATGTTGTTATTCTTCTCGAGTTTGAAAAAGATAAGCCAAAAATAGAAGTACAGATAAACCCACTTTACATCTTTGGTTATTATCAAAAGCTCGTACGTGGAATTCCGCAATGCAAGTGGGGAACACCAAGAAAGTACAGAACTTCTGTTGAGCAAATTATAGGTAAACCTCTTCTCGAAGCGTGTAAAGGAAAGGATACAAAATTCCATGGAATGGGAAGAGAAGATATCGATGCTCGCTGTCTCGCGTGGAGACCTTTTGTTATAGAAATAATTGAACCAAAAAAGAGAAAGATAGACCTCCGCGAAATAACGAGAAAAATAAATGCTTCTGGAAAAGTCCGTGTAAAGTGTTTGCGCTTTGCTGATAAGGAGATAGTAAGAAAGGTGAAAAGCATACAACCGGATAAAACATATAGAGCTATTGTTATTTTTGAAAGATCTGTAAGTAAAGAAGAACTTAAAAAACTGAAGCAGTTAATTGGTAAAATAAGACAAAAAACACCAACAAGGGTTCTGCACAGAAGATCTGATTTGGAAAGGATAAGGGAAGTTAAGGAGATAAAGT